>NZ_JAUBTR010000088.1:4009-23863 GCF_036705045.1 Microcoleus sp. BR0-C5 | reverse complement strand
TTGGACGCTTGATGTTACATTTTGTGAAGATGAAAGCCGGATTCGGAAACAGAACTCTCCCGAAAATTTTGCACTTCTACGTCGATTAGCCATAAATTTACTGAAACAAGAAAAAACTTCTCAACAAAGTCTAAAAATGAAACGGTATCGAGCCGCAATGGACAATTATTATTTAGTTAAAATTTTAAACTCTGCCAGTTAATACTCGAAATCTAAGAGCAATCTAAGAAGAAAAATTATCCGGCTTTAAGAATTTTAGAAAATCTTAAGGTTCTGATTTAATCTGCTTAAGTGGGGTTAAGATTAATGATTTTAAGAAGGTTTTGTTAGTTATTTAGTAATGCACAAATTGCTGGTTTTGTCAAATTAATTTAGATGCGTTTACCCTGGCTATCTCTCACCAAATGCACTGGTTGTCCAGTGTTGTTTAGTGTCTAGCCGATCGCTCTTAAATTAAGGTGCCTCACTTTCGATCCAACAGTCCAGTTGTAAAGTGATGCACCCTAATTTTTAAAATGGAATCGGATCGTAATCGGGATTTTCCGGTTCGTTAGACGAACCCGACTGGCGATCGGACTCAGAATTTGAAGACTGATGCGAGTTCCAATCCGAACTAGAAGTGCGGTTAGGGCCGCTTGGAGCGCTGTTAGAACTGCGGTTCCGCGAGCCTAAAGGTACTACATTGCTCGGCACATTAGCCGGGGCGGTGTCGCGAATTTGAGCCGGTTCCGGGGCGGTTCTAGCAGCAGGAGCCGAACTCATGGCATCAGCCCCGACACTGTAAATCCTTTGAGCTGTCAGTTCAGCGCGCTTTTCTTTAATACCATCTCTTTCGATCGTATTCATGCTCAGCCGCCCCTCAATAATCACGCGATCGCCCTCGTGATATTTCTCGTGAATTTCTTGAGCAAAATTTCCCCATCCTATCACTTTCAAATGTTCGGGCGGATCTTCTGGTTTTGGGCCGGGAAACTGCACCAACATCTCAGCGATTTGAAGTTGATTGTCAGGAGTATAACGGAGTTGCGGTTGTTGAATTATTTCCGCCATCAAAATGCAGCTATTCATCTGTTATCTGTGCGTAATTGGGAATTGGGAATTGGGAATTGGGCATCGGGAATTGGGCATCGGGAATTGGGCATTGGCAAAACAGGGAATTCGGGATTGGGAATTGGGCATGAACTTTCAAGTAAAAAGGTAAAACTTAAAATAACGCATTTTATTTTTTTACTTTTGCATTACCAATTCCCCATTGCCAATGCCCAATTCCCGATTACACATTACCAAATTTATCTTGGAGAACCGCCGCCTCGGCTTGACTGACAAAATCGTGAACGAGGGCGCGGTACTCCTTCAAAGTTTCAGATACCCAATCTCGATCCTCACTGTTGGCGAATATATGAACGGTCGGTTCACTAGCATCGGGTAAAACTAATACCCAATTGTCGTCGCTGTAGTTAAAAATCTTCACTCCATCTAATAATTCTAAACGATCGGGCGAATGAGTTTCTACTAAATGTCGCATCAGCGAACCCTTGATAGTCCAAGGACAGCGGACGCTGTAACTGCGGTGGGTGATGCGGGGAAGTTCCGCCTTGATCTGTCCGAGCGATCGCTCCTGAATCGTCATCATTTCTATCACTTTAGCAATGCAGAACATTCCGTCAAATCCGGGATGCAACTGCGGGAAAATAAAACCCATAAGGCCGCTGCCGCCCAAAACCACATTCGGGTTCCTGTTAGCGGCTTCCATCAAAGCAGTTGGGTTCGCCTTCGTGCGGATTACCTTGCTTTGATACCGTCGGGCGATCGCCTCCACCGCAGAAGACGCATGAACCGGCACTACTACTGTACCTTTGGGATGAGAAGTCAGCATCAAATTTACCATCAACGCCGTCAGCATTTCCCCACGAATCGCTATCCCAGACTCATCTACCAAAATGAGCTGTTCGCCGTTAGCCGATACCTGCACTCCAAAATTAGCGCTGAGTGCTTTCACCACCCGGCCGAGTTGGTCAAGCAAATATTCCCGTTCCCCGTTGCTTAGAGAAGTCTGCTTGAGACTGGCATTGAGCACCACCGCATCGCAGCCGAACTTAGCAAGCATTTGGGGCAGAATTGCTCCTGAAACCGCGTAAACGTAATCGATTACCACCTTAGTATTGCTGTAGCGTATTGCCTCAACATTCATCTGCCGCTCAAAAATGCGGTTGTAAACATCAAGAGCTTGGTTAAAGTACGTCATCTCTCCAATTTCGGGAATTAGAGCTCGCCGCAAATCTTCCTTAAAATAAGCCCCCTCGATTTTTTTCTCAGCTCCTTTAGTAATATTGATGCCTTTGATATCGAAGAATTCAATTAAAATGTGGTCGGAGCGATCGGGCGAAATGCGAACATGAATTCCGCCGGCAATTGATATTGTAGACGAAACCGTGCGCGCGATCGGAATTGCCGTCGATTCCAAATTGACCACATTAATTCCCACCGACATCAAACCCGCAATCAAAGACCTCGAAACCATCCGCGAAATGCTCCGCTGGTCGCGAGAAACCGATACCGAAGTCCCGGGTTTCAAAGTCGAGCCATAAGCCGCGCCCAATTTCACTGCAAATTCCGGGGTAACATCCACATTTGCCAGTCCTTGAACGCCACGCTGACCGAACAAATTCCGCTTAGCTTGTTCTCCCCAAATTAAATTTTGATTTAACAGAGCGCCGGATTCAATATTTTTGCTCGGCCAGACGCGCACGCTTGGCCCCACTTGTGCTTCTTCTCCTACGATGGACATTGAACCGACGACAGCACCTTCGAGGACGTGAGCGCGCCTGTCTACGCGGGTACTCCGGCAAATCACGCAGGCCCTAAGATGAGCATCTTCACCGACAATTGCTCCGTTCCACACGATGGGACGTTTGAGATTAGCGTCCGCCCCGACAGTCACGTTATCTCCGATCACTGTACCGGCATCGATTTTAACTCGGGCTCCAATCCGGCAATTGTTGCCGATCATCGCCGGTACTTCGATGATCGCGCTATCGTCAATAAAAGTATTCTGACCTACCCAAAGTCCCGATCGAACTTCGTTGTAGTAGGTCAAATTCAGTTTGACCTTTCCCCGCAGCGCGTCGTACTGAGCTTCCCGGTAAACATCTAGCTGACCGACATCGCACCAGTAACCCTCGGCGATGTAGCCGTACATCGGCTCGTTTTTTTCCAGTAGCAGGGGAAACAAGTCTTTGGAGAAGTCGCACTCCTGATGTGTCGGCAGGTAATCCAAGACTTCGGGTTCTAAAATATAAATGCCGGTATTGATAGTATCGGAGAAAATTTCGCTGCTAGAAGGCTTTTCCAGAAAGCGGCTGATGCGGTAATTTTCCTCGGTAATCACGACCCCGAATTCCATCGGGTTGGGAACGCGAGTTAAAATTAACGTGGCTTTGGATTGCTGGCTGCGGTGAAATTTGATCGCTGCCGTTAAGTCGAAGTCTGTGATGCTGTCGCCGCTGATGACCAGAAAAGTGCGATCGAGCAGTTCAGCAATATTTTTGACGCAACCAGCCGTACCCAGCGGTTGGTCTTCCTCCACAGCGTAAGTCATTTGAACGCCAAACTCTGCCCCGTCGGTAAAATATTCGCGCATGACATCGGGAAGGTAGTGCAGCGTCGCAATAATTTCCGTAATCTGATGCCTTTTTAGCAAATTGATAATGTGTTCTGCGATCGGGCGATTCAGAATCGGCACCATCGGTTTAGGCAAATCGCAGGTCAAGGGTCTGAGCCTCGTTCCCGACCCCCCAGCCATTAGCACTGCACGCATAAAATCCTCCTTGCTTAGAAAGCTCTCTACCGTCATTGTCCGCTAGAAAAAGTTTCCCTGCTGTAATTGGTTGGCTGCCAACTCTCAGTTCTTACTTAAATATCTTTGAGTAGTGACACGTCTGGGAAATCCCCTTCGGCCAGGCCCTCCCCCAAGAGCAACCGATTTCAACCGAATTAGAACTTGCTGCATCGCACCAATCCCCCGGTCGAGTTCGGATTTGTAGGGGATGTTGGGTACTAGCAGTTAAAAATAAATAATGCAACTGTAGGCCCGTGATCGAAACCCTTCTGTCATCAGTCATTCCCAATTCTTTAATTCTTCAATTCTTCCATCGTATAAGCCCTCAGAATCCTCGACTTTTGGCAGAAGTCCCTTCTTGCTTGCTCGGTGAAAGCTATTTCGAGGGTGTTATTTTTAAGTTTGTGGCCAGCGGGGATTTTGAAGTCTCTTTCTGAAGGTGGAATTACTACGGCTATCGGTGGGCTTTGGCGTCTGATAAATGATAGATTAAGGGTAGCGCTTTGACTAGCTGACCCAAAATCCTATCCATTGCTTAGGGGTTTTTTAAATGAGTACGTTAATTAGCTTGGCATTGCTGATCGCTTACGGTGGCGGTATTTGGAAATTTTGGAATGGTTTCGATCGCACTAACTTCGATCGAAGTTTTACAAATCGCCTGAAGCTGTCCCTGCTCTGGCCCGCGTTAATTTTTAATAAGCCTTACCGCCAAAACTTTACAAAAGCTCTCAAAGCTTCTAAAAGGTAATTCAAGAATGTCTAAAAAGTCCGAACGCCCAGCAAGTACAAGCGAGCAAACTTGGTTTGCCAAAGGCAAATCAGATAGCTGGCAAGTTTTACTATCGCAGGTTGCGGCCCGGTTCGATCGCGAATACCGAGGAGAAGCTTTCGCCTTACCCGAAGAAGTCGAAGCAATGCCGATTTTCCTAGAATCAGTCGCAGGAACTCTCCAAGCAAAAACAGTTTCTCCCTTCTGGAAAATTGCCAAACCTCAAAAAAATCAGCGCTGTTTAGACATTGGCTGCGGAGTCAGCTTTCTCATTTACCCTTGGCGGGATTGGGAAGCATATTTTTACGGTCAAGAAATCAGCAGCGCAGCGCGAGACGCCTTAAACGCTCGCGGCCCTCAGCTCAATTCTAAGCTGTTCAAAGGCGTCGAATGGGCCCCCGCTCACCAGTTAAATTACGAGGAGGCTCAGTTCGATTTATGCCTCGCTACAGGCTTTAGCTGTTACTATCCCATAGACTATTGGAGTATTGTCATGGGAGAAGTAAAGCGGGTACTAAAACCGGGCGGTCATTTTGTTTTTGATGTCCTCAACCCCGATGCTCCTTTAGCAGAAGATTGGGCAATTTTGGAAACTTATCGAGCCGGCGAAGTATTTTTAGAGACAATAGAAGATTGGGAAAAAATGATTAAAGCTGCGGGCGCTAAGGTAGTAAAAAAGCAAAGCGGCGACTTATTTCAAATGTATAAAGTTCAATACAATTGAGAGGTTAAGGGAAATAGATAATTAGCTTTGTAGTCAAAACTTCAATCGTCCAAAGGCTGGTCTGGCGGACGAAAAACAACTTCATTCTTAGTGGAGAAAGTAGGGTGCGTCAGCCAGTAGAAATTAGTTGGAGAAGCAACAAATATTCAAGCTGACGCACCCTACTAACTACTAACTCACAATAGTGAAGCAAGCAGATTGGATATTACCTATTCCCATACCGGATTGCCAATTCCCGACGCCCAATTAATTTTCGGTAGGCGCAGGAGATGGCGCGGCTTCCGGCGATGGTGACACTTCCGGGGCCGGAGATGGCGACACTTCGGCGGCCGGAGATGGCGCGGCTTCCGGCTGCGGCGACACTTCTGGGGCCGGAGATGGCGCGGCTTCCGGCTGCGGGGACTCTTCGGCGGCCGGAGATGGCGCGGCTTCCGGCTGCGGCGACACTTCTGGGGCCGGAGATGGCGCGGCTTCCGGCTGCGGGGACTCTTCGGCGGGTTGCGGTTGAGGAGAAGGCGACTGTTCCGCGGCTGGTTTCGGTTCAGGCGAGGGCGACGGTTGAGCCGCGGGTTTGGGTGCGGGCGGCGACGGTTGGGCCCCTGGCTGCGGTTTGTTTGAGGGGGCCGGCGGCTTCTCAAACTGCGGTTTCACTTCAGCAGGCGCTGGGGATGGCGGCTGGCCTGTTGGTCTGCTGGGCGCTGTGGGGGCGGGCGCTGGCTGCTGCTGGCCTGGTGGGTTGGGCCTGGTTGGGGTGACAGGAATGCCACTACAAACTTTTTCGTCGTACTTAAACTCGACATCCAGTTGGTAAAGCTTGTGCGTGCTGGCTGCTTCAAATGTTAGAGAAGGGCTAATAATCGCAATTTTAGCCGCATTATCGAGAATACCGTAACCCGTCGGGACGATCGGCTGTGGCTCGGCCTTGAGCAAGCCTTGAGGGCTGACAACTGCTCCAAAAACGGCTCTTCCTTGGAGTTTTTGCGAGCAAGCTGTTACGGGATAAGGGACGTTCACAGGAGTCGGGTTCGTCATTTCCAAGTCAGGATAAGCCTTTTTGAATTTATCAAACAAAGCAACATAGGTCTGTGCAGCCGCAAGTAGTGCCTCTTTGTCGGTGGGTAAGTTTGAACCCGGTTGGCCGGACTGAGTTTCTGCGATGAGATTCCTTTTATTGGGATCTTTTTGAGTCAATTTTGGTACTCCATCGGGTCCGACATTCCTGCCAATTGGGAATTCCGGGGTAAAGACTGGAGCTCCATCTGGAAATAGTGGCAGTCCGCCTCTACTGGCTATGATCTTTTTGAGCGTCTCTGCTTCGTCTTCCGAGCCGCCGCCGGGAAGCTGGGGCGCTTCATTCAGCGATGGTGGTGGCGGGATATTGCGATCGAAATTACCAGGTAAAGGTGGGAAAAGGAAACCGCTGGGAGGTACGGGTGGGACGAAAGTGGGTATTGGCTGGGAGGGGGCTCTGACTATTGGGGATGGAGTTGTGGGAGGTGGCGGGGCTGTTGGGGCCGTGAAGGGCGGGAGAGGGGAAGGAGGGAGAGGGGAAAAGAATCCAGGAGGGGGCATTCCCGGCGGCATGGCGGGCAAGTTGATGGTATCAGGTGCGGGGGGCAAGGGCGGGGCTAACTTTGGCGCTGGTGGAAGGGGCACTGGTGCGATCGAAAATGGCGTAAATCGCGTATTAGACGGTTTCGGTGGTATGGTTTGTGGCAGGCGGCCAGCTTCTGCGGGAGTTAGTTCTACCAAGCCGACAGAACCGGGGATAGTTTTTGAGGAATTTCCACCATAAAGTATGTTTGAGAGCGTCGGGGCGGTTGCTCCGAGGACTCCGTGAAGGCCCACAGAAGCTAGGGCAGCCCACCAAAAAGGCTGGCGCAGCGGTTCGGAAAGGGTGTTGGCTAGGGAGGAAGAGTCAGTCATGACTATGGGGAATTGGTAATTGGTAATTGGTAATTGAGAATTGATAATTGGGAATTGGAAGTTAATAGTTATTAATTGATATTTTCTTTGAGTGATTTTAAAAGTGGCTGTTGGAGAATTCAAAGGTATAATTTTAGCACGGTCGGTATCAAAATTGCCCGATCGACTTTTATTGAGATTTCGCGACCCTCACATCAAGCACTCAAGCCGAGAAACCTGGTTTTTTGGCGGGTTCAACGCTGTTATAGCAACCGCCAATAGGGTGAGGACGTTGTTAATTGCTGAAACCATTGTTTTTGTTGCCTAATGCCTTTGGCCGAATCCTATACGCGGTTTCTCAGGTATTGTTGAGAATGGTCAGCAGGCGTCAGACGGGCGGGACTGGGGCGATCTAAAAAATAGACTGCACCGCTGCTATACCGTCTTTTTCCGGGATCTGGATCGCCCCTAATTTATTAAACACGATCGATCCGTTCGATCGACCCCTGTTTCCAATTCGGTTACACAACCGGATTCATCCTTGGAAGTAATTATTCAATCCCAAATCCCAAATCCCAAATCCCAAATCGATGGATTCACCAGCGATAGCGGTAATTTTTAAAAGGAGCTCCCTCGATGGTGAGTAAGTCGATGGGATAAATTGGAGCGCCGCTTGCCATATATTGAAACATTTCCCGAACTTCCTCTCCCCGCAACGACAACTGGTCTAATTCCTTGAGAGAATACCAGCCAGCGCACAAAGTATGCTCATCCGGCTTACTCTTGGGCGGCGTCTTATCTTGTGGGCGAGCCACAAAAATGACTCGGAGGCGCACATTGCCCCTAGGCATTACTGTGTGCTCTACCCGGAGAATTCCCTCAACGATGATGGAAATGCCCGCTTCCTCAAAGGTATTACGCATAGCAGCTTCGAGCAAAGTCTCCCCTTTTTCCACTCGCCCTGCTGGGAGATACCACTGCTGCTCGTACTTGCGCTCTTGTACCAGTAGAAAACGGTCTTCTAAGTGAACGACAACTAGGGTAAAATACCATGTTTGAATCGGCTCGCGAGCCATAGAAGTAGATATTCCCTAAGCAAAAGGTTTAACGAGTGGCAGATGTTAGCAATCCAAAGGATGCTTCGGCAAGTGTCTTTTAACTTGAAAAACAGATCGTAGCACTCCGACCGCAAAATCTAAAATCTAAAATCTAAAATCTAAAATTGACGATGCCATTACCAACCGTGATTTTACCAGGATATTTTGCTGCTGCTTCCGACTATCGGGAATTAGAAAAGTCTCTGGTCGATCGAGGTTTCCCAACAGTAACAGTGCCTCTGGGCAAGAGAGATTGGTTGCCGACTTTTGGCGGGCGGTCGATGGTGCCAATTTTGCGACAGCTCGATCGCACGGTCAAACAAATGTTACAGCAATACGGCGTTCCCCAGATCAATCTCGTCGGTCATTCCGCCGGCGGCTGGATTTCTCGCATCTATTTGGGCGAAAAGCCTTACACGATTCACGGCGACGTGCTTGAGGACGCGGGTTTGTGGGAAGCTCACCCTTATGTGAATACTTTAATCACTTTAGGCACCCCGCACGTCTCTCAAGAGCGCTGGACGCGCAAAAATCTAGATTTTGTCAAAATTCACTATCCGGGGGCTTTTCACCCGCAGGTGCGCTACGTGTGCGCTGCTGGGAAGGCTGTTTTTGGCAAGCGCGGTTTTGGGACTTGGCTGGCTTATAAAAGTTACGAGTTGACTGTGGGGAATGGCGAAACTTGGGGAGATGGAATTACGCCGGTGGAAGCTGCTGTTTTGGACGGGGCCGAAAATTTGGTGTTGGAGGGGGTTTGGCATTCGCCTCGTTCTCCGGGGAAGTGGTACGGTTCGCCGGAGGTGTTGCCAGCTTGGATTGAATATTTGCGTTAGAAACGAACCGCGAAGACGCGTTCGGCGAAGCCGTTCCCGTAGGGTAGGACGCGAAGGAAGAAGCAGAAGATTTAAGGGGCGGATTTAGTTAGAATTTGATATTAGGAGCGAGTTTAGTGCGGCAAAACTCGCCCCCGCGATGGTATGTTTACTTAAATTTTTATCGCTAACTGAATAGATTGAAAAAATATTTTATGTGGCATTATCGGTAAGATTCAGAAGTCGCGGCGAACAACACACTCAAATTAGAGGTTGGCTGGGGTGGAATTGGGCGACAATGTTACTGTGCGGGACGCAGATAATGAATTTCAGCCGGATGCTTTGTGGAGAATTGATGCGGGAGGTCGATCGCAAATTAGGGATGATGATTATGTGCGATCACACTCCGTAGAATCATCGAAGTGTTTGGTATTTGCTGTGAGGGGCGATCGCTCTTTTTTCACTCAAGCATCGCTTTCCCTCTAATCCTCGCATTATCATAGTAGAAATAGAATAAGATTGTAAACCGTCAACAAATGGCACAACTTACCACGACTGAATTACCCCAAAGCCTCCAGACTCTATTTATAGAGGTCGAAGGTACCAAAACCCCTTTAACCGTCATCCATGAAGGAAAAGCATTAGTGATTATTTATCCTGCGACCACCCAAGCTCCACGCCCCACCTTTGGTGCAATGAAAGGAAGCGGTGAAATATTAGGAGATTTAATTGCTCCTGTCGCCGAACTGTGGGAAGTTTTGGAATGAAACTTTTACTTGATAGCCGCATTTAGCTAGCGATCGCACTAGACTGTTGCTTGAACAAGCATATCCTCTACCTGCCTAATTTGCTTCCAATCAATTACTGCAACCCAAAGACTTTCCTCTTCTGAATATTGCACTACGCCATCGACTTCTAACTCTTCGTCATACAATGCTAAAAATTTGCCATCTTCCAACTTAATATTTTGGTGATTCAAATCTTCAATCGTACCAACGCAATTTAGGCGAAGGCGACCCTGCTCATCCGCATTATGAAAATCTGCAAAGATTCTGGGATATTTCATATTTTTACTTTACTCAGGATGATTGTTGTGATGGATTAGGAATCGTTGGTGTCAGCAGCAGACTTGCTTGTTCTGGTGTTAAGCCAGTTAATGTTGCATGATTTGGGCTTCGGCCAGAAGTACGGATGACATCTCCATCGGACGATCGAACCTCACCCACTGTCGTCACACCAACTTGTCCATGAGGGATTGTCACGGCTAACTCTGCTACAGATAATCCTACTGCACATTCTACAGAAATTCCCGTGATGCCGCTGGGGTGAGTTGCCGTGCTGCGTTTAATATCTTCTGGGCGATTACGACCGCCACGAACTACTAAGGCCTCGTTTGGAATTCTTTCCACAAGTGTAGGCTGTTTGATTTAAGTACGCGCTATACTTTAGCAGAAATGTTTGCCCATAGGGCGATCGATCTTTTGTTTAACTCAAGCATCGCTATCCGTACAATCATCGCACTGTTTAGTCTTTGCTGCGAAGGGAGCTCGCAGTCCCTTTGACAAGCCTTACGAGAGGGATCTCGCACGCGAGGTTTGATTTGGTGAGTCAACAACCTGAATTTCACTCACACATCTCAATTAATGCCAGTATAATTATAATTGTTTGTCATCAGGGCTTTATGTCAGCAAAGGATAAATTTCCTGATGTTGTGAAGATTGCCTTGCAAAAGGATGGTTGGCAGATTACAGATGACCCACTTTCCATCAGTGTGGGTGGAGTTGATATGTTAATCTATCTGGGGGCGGAACGTCTGCTGGCAGCCGAACGGCAGGGCGAGAAAATTGCTGTAGAAATCAAGAGCTTTTTGAATACTTCAGCGATAACAGATTTTCATTTAGCGGTTGGACAATTTATCAACTACCGTACAGCACTCAAGTTTAAAGACCCCCAACGTCAGCTATTTTTGGCAATTCCTTTGACGGCGTATAACGATTTCTTCCAGCGTGAATTTACAACCGTTGTTGTGGAAGATTACCACTTAAAATTATTGGTCTATGATGTAGAAGAAGAGGTGATAGCTTTATGGAAAAAATAGAAAAATATCGGGATTGTATCAAACAAGTTCTCACGAAATATGCTGCATACAAGCCTTCTTATGGAGAAGTGGATGTGCAAGTAGTTTTTGACACAGAACACAATCATTATCAAGTTGTTCGAGTGGGTTGGGATAACAAACAGCGAGTTTACGGTTGTCCTATACATCTCGATATTAAGGATGGCAAAATCTGGATTCAGCAGAATGGAACAGAAATCGATTTAGGGCAAGAGCTGGTTAATATAGGTGTGCCGAAGTCGGACATTGTGGTTGGGTTTCATCCACCTTATATGCGTCAGTTCACAGAATTTGCAGTGAGTTAAAACTAACGTTGATGCTTTTGGTTGCAGACATCGATCGCTCTTGATGCGTGATGGGGCGATCGCCCTCTGTGCAATCAGCGCACTTTGAAATGGTGGAAATGGATAAGATTGTAAGTAAAAGAAGAGGTTGGGTGACACCAGCGTCAACCCAACCTACAAAAAAGGGCGATCGCACTAAGTTATGCTGCGACTACTTCGACAGGTCTGAACATTATATCCATTCAACCTTTGATGCCAAATCTATCATAAAGCATCTTTCTTAACCTATTGCTACCGCGTTTCACGAAGTCATCTTCAGATTCCTGCTCCAAAGGTTCACCAATTTGATTGCTCAAGTCAGATAAAAAAGATTCATTCTGAATTAAGCTCGACACCTCTTCTGAGAATTTTTGCTTTTCATTATTTGAAAATGAGAAGGGCGTCAACATAAGGAAAGTTCCTGCTGTTAAAGCCATTTGAAGGGATGGAAGAGTTAAATCAGATTCTGGCAGTGATTGAATAGGTGACTGCTTAATCTCATCCATAAATTGCTTAAAATTACTCATCACTGATTGAGTAGGTGATTGCTCAATCTCATCCATAAGTTCCTTAAAATTACTCATCACTTATTCTCACTTGGTATGCCGATTTTTCCACGAACCATAAAAAGAACGAAGCAGCTTTTCAAATGACTTGACAACTTCCTCTATAATTTTACCTTTCGTTTTATCATCCAACCGATTCCATAGTCTGAAAAACCAATTAAATAGTTCAGATAGCCAACCAAACATCCGTATACTCCAAAGCTACGAAACAGAACCTATAACCCAACGCTGTAATATTGGCTGCATATAAATAGCCAAGCTTACCTTTTCAATCGCTGGCAGTTTTCTGATATTTGCTGCGAGGTGCGAGGAAATACTAAAGCCAGACTAAACGCTGATGAAGGTTGGGTTGCAACAGGAAACCCAACCTACCAATTCAAACTGAACTAACTATCTTTACCCTTTACCTCCAAACAGTTTATATATTCCGTATCCAACAGCAGCCGCCGCAGCAACAGGTGCAGCAGCAACTATGGCAGTACCAGCGATCGCACCTCCCCCGACAACGCCACCGATACCAGCAAGGGTGCCCATAATTGCAGCACCAGAGGCACCGCCAGCTACCGTTACAGCACCAGCACCAACTAGACCAGCAGCAGCCCCAATGTTTGTAGCTGTTCTTGCCGCTGCACGAGCATCATTCTCTTCCTCAGACAAGTTCGATTGCTCTTTGAACAAAGTTTCATTCATTATTTTTGCCCCCAGATAAGCAGGGCCTGCTGCTAATACCGCAGGAGCCGCCGCCATACCACCACCAACCACACCACCTGCCGCAGCTAGACCCGAAGTAATTCCTGCTCCTGAAGTTGCTGCAACAGTCAACCCTGTTGCAGCACTGGCAGCCGCACCTACCGCAGCACCAGTTTCTGCAACCGCTTTGACTGTTTTAACTGTATTTCCATCAATGCCCATAGTTTTTTCAACAACATTTTCTACAACTTCGTCACCGACTTGACTGGCAAAATCTTCCCAATTCATAAATCAATTTATCCTTTTAATACTTGTCCTATTATCCTTAATAAATTAAAGGTTTGTCTAGCCCAATAATGTTCTATTATGCCGCCAATTTTCCCTCGCTTTTACTTTAACTTTAATCTAAGTTTGTACAACAATGTACGAAAATGTACGAAAATGTTGGCAGTTGTGAGCTACAATACACAAAACTCTCGCATTTCCCTGCCAGATGAATCTTAAAGAAATGTTAAATGTCGCCGATCGCATAGTTTTCGAGAAAACAGGTCAGCACCTTGACGATTTACAAGAAGCGGTACTGCGGGGAACTCTACAACGCGAGACATACAAAGAAATAGCTAAAGATTTTAACTGTTCTGAAAGTCGCATCAGGGAAATCGGATCGGAATTATGGCAGATACTTTCAGAGGAGTTAGGGGAAGATGTCAGTAAAACAAATTTTCGCTCCACAATGGAGAGGTTACAAAACTCTAATGCTTTAAACTTTGCACACAACGTGAGCAGTATTTTCAACATCTGTGGAGAAGGAAGACACCCGCCAAATATCCCAAACTCACACCCACCAAATCAAGACACATCTAACTCAAAACAAACCCAAACTCTACATCAAGATTTAAGCGAAATGCCAGAATTAGGCGAGTTCTACGATCGCACTCCCGAACTCCAAACCCTCACCACATGGATTCTACAACAACGCTGTCGCCTCATCACCCTCACCGGCATCAGCGGTATCGGCAAAACCACCCTAGCAGTACAACTCGTACAACAAATTAAAGACGAGTTTGAGTACGCAGTTTGGTACACACTAGACGAATTCCCCACCCTAGAAAAATTTCAATCAAACCTAATACAGCTTTTTTTCCATTCCGAAAAACAAGATTCATCCCCAACAAGCCAAAAACGCTTACCGCTGATTAAGTATTTGCAAAACCATCGCTGTTTAATCGTCTTAGATGACGTTCACAACCTTTTCTGTAGCGGCGAATCGGCAGGAAAATACAAACCAGAATCCGAAGAATATCGCTCTTTATTCAAACAAATAGAAAAATTATCCCATCAAAGCTGCTTGATGTTAATCGGTTGGGAACAACCGAGAGAATTGACTCAATTTAAAAGCCAAAATACTTCCATTCGCACCTTACAACTCAAAGGTTTAGACATCGCCGCCGCACGGGAAATACTCAGAGATTATGGGTTAGAAGAAAGCGACAACAGTGAAACTCTCATTCATCGCTACCAAGGCAATCCTCTATGGTTAAAAAGCGTGGCGAATCTGGTTCAAGACTTGGGTGGAGGCGTGACCGAGTTATTACCAAATGATACCATATTGTTGCCAGAAGATTTGAAAGATGTTTTACAGCAGCAGTTCGATCGCCTATCGGAACTAGAAAAACAAGTAATCTCCTTGTTAGCCAAAGAAAGCCAGCCGATCGATCGGGCAAAATTGCTAGAAACTGACATAATTCCGGCTTCAGATTTGCTAAATGCCTTGCAATCTCTATCGCGGCGCTGCTTGATAGAACAACAAGCAAATTTTTACACGATTTCACCTGTACTGAGGCAATATGCGATCGCCCATACAGTGTAATTGATATCTCTTAGTCTGCGGAGGCAGACTTAGTTTGTATAGTAGCGATTTCAATCGCCCAGTAACTAAATACATAAACTCGCACAAACAAAAACCGGGCAACTTCAAAGCTACCCGGCAATCAAAACTTTAGACTTCAGACAAATCTAAAATCTAAAACCTAAAATTCTTAAACAGCCACAGTCTTCTTAGCAGAAGAGCTCAATTCGCCCTTAGCATACTTAGCTGCAAAATCGTCCAAAGACACTTGCTTAATCTTTGTACCGTGACCGGCGCAACCGAAAGAATTGTAACGATCGCTACAAACCTTCTGCATATACTTGATCGAAGGCTTCAAGAAGTGACGGGGGTCAAACTCATCGGGCTTCGCAAACAAAGCTTCGCGCACCGCAGCGGTAATCGCCAAACGGTTGTCAGTATCGATATTGATCTTGCGAACGCCACACTTGATGCCCTTTTGGATTTCTTCCACAGGTACGCCGTAGGTTTCGCGGATTTTGCCGCCGTTGCTGTTGATGATTTCCAGCAATTCTTGGGGAACAGAAGAAGAACCGTGCATTACCAAGTGAGTATTCGGCAAGCGGCGGTGAATTTCTTCAATGCGGCTGATTGCCAAAATTTCGCCAGTCGGCTTGCGGGTGAATTTGTAAGCGCCGTGGGAAGTGCCAATCGCCACTGCGAGAGCATCAACGCCGGTTTGCTCAACGAAATTAACAGCTTCTTCGGGATCTGTGAGCAATTGATCGTGAGAAAGCGCACCTTCAAAGCCGTGGCCATCTTCTGCTTCACCCATCCCTGTTTCCAGAGAACCCAAACAACCCAGTTCGCCTTCAACGCTAACGCCGATCGAATGAGCAACATTCACCACATCGCGAGTAACTTGAACATTGTACTCGTAGCTGGCGGGAGTCTTAGCATCCGCTTCCAGAGAACCGTCCATCATCACGCTGGTGAAACCTTGGCGCATGGCAGAATAGCAAGTGCCGGGGGCATTGCCGTGGTCTTGGTGCATGGTAATGGGAATGTGAGGATAGGTTTCAACTGCGGCCAAAATCAAATGGCGCAGGAAATTTTCCCCAGCGTAGGAGCGAGCGCCGCGAGAAGCTTGCAGGATCACGGGGCTGTTGGTTTCGTCAGCAGCGCGCATGATCGCTTGGATTTGCTCCATGTTGTTGACGTTGTAAGCCGGTAGGCCGTAACCGTTTTCAGCCGCGTGGTCGAGCAGCAGTCGCATAGGTACAAGCGCCATAGATATTCCTCCTAGTTATTTGTGATTTCTGGGCAGTGGATTTTGGACAAGTTCAATTCTTACGATAATATTAAGACAATTTGCCACCGATCGCGCACTATCTTTCCAGATTTACTAAAAAGTTCAACAAACAAAATTTTGAGTTCCGAGCATTCAGCTCAAAACTCAAAATTCTTAACTCACAAATTTTTTATGGGTCGCCCGGGATTTGAACCCGAGACCAATCGGTTAAAAGCCGAATGCTCTACCGCTGAGCTAGCGACCCGCGAAAACATTGTTACCGCACACAATTTCTAATAGTAGCACCCCTCATTTGAAATAGCAAGTGTTTTTTAAATAAAATTTGCAGTCATGCGAACCAGCATCTCGCAAGTCGCTCCCGGCTGCAAATAAATCAAGTGTTCGCCAGTGTTGAGGGCATTTCGAGGAGCAGTCCAAGGTTCCAAACAGTAAAAATCCTTGCCCTTCACCATCCAGAAAACCAACTTCCCATAGCTGGAGTTGTAACTGAGGGTGAGCCGCAAGCCGCAGGCCGCGTCAGTGACAGTAGCAGCAAGACCAGTGAGCTCGTCAAAGGAAACATCAATTTCATCCAGCGTCGGGTCAAAAACCCCAGTGAAGTAACCCTTGGAATGGGTGTTCTGATCTCTATACTGCATCCCCGGAATCTCAAAGCGCAGCTTAGATTTGTCCGTCGCCAAAAAGTAGGGGTGCAAACCACTAGAAAACGGCATGGGTTCGGCAGACAGATTTGTGTATCGCTGAAAAATTTCCAAAGAATTGCCTTTAATCTGATAAGTGAAGGCTAGTTGGAAATCAAAGGGATAAACAGCCAGCGTCTTGTCGCTGCTGTCGAGAATCAGCGTAAGAGCGGCGCAACCCTCCGTAACTTGTTCGCCTATTGTCCAAGGCAAGTCTCGAGCAAAGCCGTGCTGTTTGAGCTGACGCTCCACTCCCTTGTGGGTGTAAGTATTGTCGGGGAGATTGCTGCAGATGGGAAACAGGATGGGAATCCCGCCACGTACAGTTAGATCGGGATTGGCGAACCGTTCCGCGTCCAAATAGAAGATTTCTTTGCCTTCAACCAGCCAGCTAGTGGCAATACCGCCCCGTTCCGGCACAACTTCTAGAGTAGAGTTAGCGGTTTCGTCGGAGAGGATATAGGTTTTGTACTGCTTTTGCTTGAGCGCGATCGCAAACACATTTGTCATCGGTAGTAGGTCATTGATCATTGGTTGTCAGTAAATCGATCGTTAATAATTGGTCGCTAGTATCTTGATGTTCACCCATTACCGCCCCTATCCTCCCCCTGCATCCTCGCTCCGGCCCCCACCGGCTAACCAATGCTCCTAGCTATAGGAGGCAGGGCGATCGGGTGCTTGGAGCGGTTGCTGCGGGTAGCTGGAACGATCGCTGAGGTCGGCTGCCCTTTGAGTGCGACTTCAAAAGATACAGCCCGATTGGGGGGAAGATAGCTTTGGGGACTCGGCACTGCTCCTTGACTGGGAGAAGGAGGCGAAATAAACGGTTCTTTGATGAATGGCTCTTTTGTAAACGGCTCTGGTTCCCGGCTGGGATTTTGAGGTTGAGTGGGGTAGATGCGCGGCGGCAAATTTTGATTCGGAGGTGGGTTTGATTCAATTGCAGGCCCCGTCCCGTTCGGGAAAAATGAGGAGTTGTCCGGCTGTTGGGGCGCAGCCGGCAAAGCCGGCAAAATCAAAGTAGGTTTGGGTTGTCCGGGGCCTTGCTGATTGCTTTCACCGTCGCTGGCCCCGGAACCTCGCCCCGGCTGGTATGTACCGCTCTTTGCTGCTCCTGGCAATGGATAATTTGGAGTTTTTGATGCCCCTCCTGGCTGGACTAAGGCATCGAGAACTACAGAAGATCGCATCGGTCGATCGAAAATACTAGAAATTTGCTCGACGCGTTTGAGGATACGATCTGCTGCGGCTCCCTTCACTACCTTCGGCTGAAACTTTTTCACCTCCACAGGCAGAAACTCTACCTTCATATTCCTGTCTTTGAGCGATACTTTCAGGACTGCGGTATCGTAATCCCTGCGAGCATTCCCGCCGAATATAAAATTACCGAGCGAGTAAACTATCGGGCGGCCCTTGTAAATTTCTGCACCTTGCAGTACCTGGGGATGGTGTCCCACTACCAAATCAGCTCCTTGGTCGATCGTGAACCGAGCCAAATCAATCTGCCAGTCCCCCGGATAATCTGCCAATTCGACTCCCCAGTGGTAATTAACAATAATCCAGTCTACCTGACCCCTAAGAGCTCGAATATCCTCGGCCACGCGATTGTTGCGGCGGGGGTTAGTGCCCGCTTTGCCTTGGTCGGCGACGTTAAGCTCAGCATCGTAATAACCGAGGTAGGCAATCCGCTGACCCTTAACTTCAATAATATCTGGACGCCTCGCTTGTTTAATATCTCTGCCGGCTCCCAGGTGTTGAATCCCACTACTATCTAGAGTATTCATAGTCTCCACCAGCCCCGGTTCCTCGTAATCCATAGCGCGGCTATTTGCCAGATTGACAATATCCACTCCTCCGGCTGTTAATACTTTCACCGATTCTGGATCGGCTTTAAAATTTAATTGTTTTTTGGCAGAGCCCAATGTAGAGCGAGTCAGGGAGTTTTCTAGGTTAACCATCGCCACATCTGCTTGCCGATACTCGTCCATATTGGCGAAAGCCCATTGGTGATCGTTGGCAGCAGATGCTCCGAGCGCATCCGATAGATTCACATTTCCTCCGAACATCAGCGTTACTGTTGGGTCGTAAGGATTAGCAACTTGCTTGTGCTGTACTACTGGTACCACTTCTAAGGCCGCTTGCACCGTCTCCGCACGTTTTGGAGGCGGCCCCGAAATTACAGCAGCTTGCTGGTAGCCGGATACTGGAGATCCTAACTGCAAGGTCACAGCCTCGTGGTAGCTGACCCAACACCCTAAAATAAATGAGGCAAGTGCCGATCCCACTAGCAGCAGAGAACGATACGTTTTAAATTTAACCCAATCGACAACCGGTAGGGAACGGTAACGCCGCCGCTGGCGGTTTGCCGGAGTCACAATTCGCACTGACTGTTTCCAGAGAATGTCTGCATCCCCAGCCAAGCGCGCGTGAATTCGCACTCCTTCTACTGCTGGCGAGTTGAGTCTCCAGAGTTGGTGGCAAATAAATTTGACTAATCCTTCCCGGATAGTGCTCCCCAGTAATGTAGTATCTGGCGCAAATTCGCGCTGGAATTCTACGAGGATTTGGACGCAGCCGGCCTGAGCCTGTTCGACGCGGGCATAAATCCCTTCGGGGCGCAACAAGCTGTCAATCCAGTAATTCAGGGCTTGAAAGTTGCCCGATCGCGCTAGCTCCAAGATAGACGGCTGCGACCAATTTTCTGCGTACACCATCAATTAGCCTCCTTAATACGCACGAGCGATGACTCCAATTTGTTTTGAACGGAACCGCAATTCTTTTAGCTTAACCGCCACAGGTTCCGCTGCCCGTTTTGAAGCTAGTTGTTGGCCGCCACCATTTTCTACATTTAGGGGCTCCCTGCTGTCAGTGATTTTTATCACACTCCGGTCTGTTGATTTGAGATTTGAGATTTGAGATTTTAGATTGAGTTCAGAGTGGGTACTGGGGGCTAGAAATAACCTCCAAACAAGAGGTTTATGGGGGAACTGAGGCATAAGAGAGCGAGAGATCTGAGGCAGAGTCTGTTTTTATTGTCGCTGTTGGAGTGTCGCTTTAGAGCTTTCGCTTGGAGATTTGAGATTTGAGATTGAGCCTTGACGGCGTTAGTGGGCGATCGATTTGAGATTTGAGATTTGAGATTTTAGATTGAGTTCAGAGTGGGTACTGGGGGCTAGAAATAACCTCCAAACAAG
>NZ_JAUBTR010000088.1:0-3909 GCF_036705045.1 Microcoleus sp. BR0-C5 | reverse complement strand
AGGTTTCTGGGGGAATTGAGGCATAAGAGAGCGAGAGATCTGAGGCAGAGTCTGTTTTTATTGTCGCTGTTTGAGTGTCGCTTTAAAGCTTTCGTTTCGAGATTTGAGATTTGCGATTGAGCCTTGACGGCGTTAGTGGGCGATCGAACAAACGTCGAAACCAGAGGTTTCTGGGGGACTTGAGGCATAAGAGAGCGAGATTTCTGAGGCGCAGAGTCTGTTGTTATTGTCGCTGTTAATCGCGTGCCGTCGTCCAGTCCTAATGCTCAGATCTATGCTGGCAAATGCCTCTCACGAGGGATGCCACTGACTGCAAAACCTGTAATTGGATAAATGGCATACTAGATAGATTTGGTGGTAAAATCAAATTTGGTAACCCCCATCGGTACAAAAGTTGCGGAAAACGTGAAACTGGCCAGTCCATACGGCTGTGCCTTCCGATGTAAAACCCAAAGTACGTTACGGTAAACAGACCATATTTTAAGCAAGTTACACTGCGCAGGAGAACTGACAAATGCTACAGCGCAAAATCTATCAACTCTGTTGTGATGGTCGTGAGGTTTCTATTTTTCTTCGAGATCAGCAACGTTGGATAGAGCGCGCTCGTATCCTAGATATTGAAGGGGATCTAGTCACGCTGCGCTACGAAACCGACGAAGAAGACGAAATCAGCTCCTGGGAAGAAATGGTGCGTCTTGAAAGTATTGGAGCTGTGTCCCAGAAGTTGGCTTCGGTATCCCGAACTAACTGCGAACCCCTAGTTTCTGACGATTGTCCCGAAGCCGAACAAATTCGCAATCACTACCCGGACTCGAATTTGGAATAGTTTTGAGCTCGCGCTTGAGGCACAAGGAAAACTTGGGGGAAAAGAAAACGGCTTTTCTCCCTTTTTTGTGGAGAAATTATGCAAAAAACTCGGTTTAGGCCAAACATATTCTGGGTGGTGACCACATAAGCTATTTTGCCTTTAAATTTAAGCTTGATGGCGGTATCTCCTGCCCAACCCCTACTCCCCACAAGAGCGTAAGTACACAGTAGTTTAAAAATTCAATACGCGACAGCTTACCCCTGCTGAAACCGGGTTTTTTGTCTGGGTTCGTCCAGGACTGTTCTTTTGTTGTCTTTGCCTGCCGGCTGGTTTCTAAATGCCCGACAGCTTATTCGCCGTCTGTTTCCCCATCTTCTAGGAAAAGTTCGGACTCCGGTATCGCTTTAAACACCGGACAGAAACCGTCGGGGGTAACTTTAAAGCCAAACAAAGCACTGGACTGGTTCCAACAGCGCTGGCTGCGGTAGTGCTGGCAATTGCCGCAGCATTCGAGGTTGGCCTGAACGGCGCTGCCTTGAAAAAGGAGTTCCCGCTGGGAGATGCCGCGCAGTACCAGTTCTTCGCCTTGCCAGCGCGCTTCTACCAAACCGGTATCGGCAAAATTGGCCCACCGAGGATCGGCTGTAATCGGACTCGGCAAGCTAATTGCTACCTCTGTCCCCAATTCGCTGAGTTCTCCCTCATAGTTAGTTTCTGGGATAGCGGGCTGCAAAAACATTTCCCCGATCGGCAATTCGACAAGTGTTCCGGCCGCCGGAGTGTGCAACTGATAGCGGTTTCGCAGCTCGTCCAAGTTAGCCAAGTCAGCCAAATATGCAGGGGAACCGTGGATCAAAATTACGTGCTGGGGACGCAAATTGTGGATGAGTTGGGTCGTCCCCGGCCCGTCGCAGTGTTCGGCTAGCAGATAAGTTTCGACACTTGTGACTCCAAATAGGGGCCTGTTGCCCAGCCAGTCGCTGACGGGATATCCTGGTTTTTGAGGGGCGAGCAAAATCCAAGGATTTGTGCCATCGGCAACATACAAAGCCAAATCAGCTAACTTGTCTGTAATTACAATACAGGGCGTGGCTCCCAATCCGGGGCGTTGTTCGGCAGACAGCCTGCGGACGCGGGGTTTCACTCTTTCGTCCCAAAACAAAGGTTGGTGCAGAGCAAAATTTTGGACGGCGGTGGGAAATTGGGGTAACAGTTCCAGATAAGCGTCGCACCCGTCGGCGACAGTGCCGTCCACCCAAATATCCAAGTCGCGGCCAGTAAAGTAGTGGTGACTGCGGAGCAGCATCAGCATTTCTTGGCCCAAACCAAGGGCCGGCGCGGGCAGCAGTACCGAGTACCCGTCGGCGATGGCGCGGTGGATGCGATCGGCTAACTGATTTTCCAGTTGTCGGCGGTGAGGGTGGCGCGCCGTGCCGTAACTGCCTTCCAAAATTAACACATCCGGCTTCATGCCCCTGAGTTCTCCCAGCGGTAAACCTTCCACCAAACGAGAATTGGACAGGAAAAAGTCGCCGGTGTAAACCACTGTGTAGGTGCGGTGCGGTGCGGCATAAGTCAGCAGCACAGTCGCCGCTCCGGGCAAATGACCCGACGGAAATAACTGCACGCTCAGTCCTGGGCGCACTTCGAGCGGCGACTGCCATGGCAGTCCCTGACAGAACCGGGACTCTGGCTGCTGAGCCAGTTCTGGCCAGTTGAGCGGTAGCAGTCGCGCTGTCACTTCGCTGGCATAAATTGGCAAGTGGGGGAAAGATTGATGGAGTGCTAGCAAACCTCTGGCATGGTCAGAGTGGGCGTGGCTGCACACCACAAAATCGGCTGGCAGCGATCGATTTAGTGTCGCTGACAGCGGTGCAATATCCTCTATACCGCAGTCGAGTAAAATGCGGTGCGGCCCCATTCGGACTAGCAGACAGACCCCTTCCTGTGCGTGGCCTGCGCCGTAAGGTAAACAATCGAGATCCATCACTGCGGTTAGCTCCCTGCTTTGCACGCAACTTGCAGTATCGCCACTTTTAAACATCGGTTGCGACTGCATTCATTCGATCGAGTTCAGTCTCGGACGCTGAAACGGGGTTTGATGAACGAAAACACTTTGTTGCCGCCCTCGCTCCCGGTTAAAAAACCCGGTTTATCTAAAGTTGTGGTGCGTAAGCCCTGGAGTTAAATGTTTGCTCGAAGGCTCCGGCTCCCGTGCAAGGAAAGTAATTGCACTTAAGATTTGATGCAGCGCCAAGAAAGCGATTTTCCGAAGCCATTGGCCGGACGGGCATTCGGCCTGCGAAAAAGTTCATGCTACTGGTTCTGGCATCAAAAGTTACATTTTATTGCACCATGTAAGAGTAGTGAACTCGATCTCATATTCTGAGTTTTAAACCTTTTTTCACAATTTGCGCCTGCTAAAAGCTAGTCTTTTTTATGAGAAGATTTTAATTCAGATGTCCAAAGATCTTGATAAAACTTTACAATTCTTCATTTTTAGGGTTGTGAGGGCGGTGTATAGTCCAATCTGAAAAACGGAGAACCAGCATCGTACTAGCTAACTCCTTTTGTCCGGGCCGAGAGAGACTTTATGAGTTTGCTCGGTTTCTTTGTAAAAGTTTGATACATTCTTCTAAGCAAACCTTGTGGCTATCGAGGAGAGAGTTTAAATGGCTTTTGACGCCGCCCAAAAACGGATATAAGTTTCCGACAGGAATCGCCCGCAGCCCAAAGTTTTAGACTCTTGTTCAAGCTCCAGATTCATCTGTGAAGTAAATCTCAAATCGCTCGACAGAGGGCGACTCGACGGCTCGCCCAAAGTCTCGCCGAAGTCTCAAAACTCAAACCTAAAATCGGCTGACTTGCCCATAATAGGTTTGTTTACAAAAAAACACGGGAGGCGGAAAGCGAGGGTATCTTCAGATATCAGATGCAAGCGACACGGCGGTTGAAACCGCCTTGAACCTTTCTTAGTATTTCTTAATGAAATAGGGTAGTAATAAATATGTAGTGATTAGATATTTATTGGCTCAAAACATAGTTGTAATGATGGATAAAATACCAAATAGCACCAATATGGTTTTCTAACTTTTTAGAAA
>NZ_JAUBTR010000003.1:200019-208360 GCF_036705045.1 Microcoleus sp. BR0-C5 | reverse complement strand
ATTTGAAATGTCAAGTACATTGATGTTCACTCATTTGTTTATTATATCTTGCTTAAGTTATTAAATTTTCATTCCTAAGTAAACAGCACTGGCTCAAACAATTTTTAGAATTACCCAATGGCATTCCCCATCATGATACATTTCGGCGAGTTTTTGAAAAAATAGACCCCAAGGTTTTAGAACAGAAGTTAACTCAATGGGTCCAAAAATTACTGGGGTCAGTTTTTGAGCAAGTTATCCCAATTGACGGAAAAAGTCTTCGGGGGTCTTATGACCGAAATCAGGCGAAAAAAAATTTACATTTAGTGACAGCGTGGGCTTGTGAAAATCGTTTGGTCCTCGGCCAAGTTAAGGTGGACAGCCATTCCAATGAAATCACGGCGATTCCAGCCTTATTAGAATTAATCGACGTAACCGGCGCAATTATTACGATGGATGCAATGGGAACTCAAACGGAGATTATTAAACAGATTGTTCAGAAAAAAGCTAATTATGTAGTCTGCTTAAAAAGCAATCATCCGACTCTTTACAATCTTGTTAAATCTTGGTTTGAGCTTCAAGTAAGTCGCCAATTTGCGGGAGTTAAAATGACGAATTACCGTCAAGTAGAAAAAGGGCATAACCGGATTGAGAAAAGAAGAGTTTGGGCGATTCCCGTTTCAGAATTGGGAGGTCTTTATAATCAAGATAAATGGGCGGGACTTCAGACGGTTGTTATAGTCGAACGGTTTCGGCAACAGTGGAATGGAACCTCTCACGAAGTCCAGTTCTATCTAAGTTCTTTAACCGTAGATGCTCAAAAACATAGTTCTATTATCCGGGAACATTGGAGCATTGAAAATAAACAACATTGGGTTTTAGATGTGACTTTTGAAGAAGATAAATCTCGTATCCGAGCGTTTAATAGCCCTCAAAATTTGGCGGTACTCAGACGGATGGCCCTTAATGCCCTCAATCTGTGAAACCACCCTATCGCGTAGCTTGAGACAAAAAAGGAACCGGGCAGCGATGAGTGAGGAGTACATGATGCTTATTCTCAAATCCTTGTGTCAAGCCTGATTGAGATGCTCTTACCCTGCACAGCATCCGCACCCATATCCAGAGATTTCTCTAAAAGTTTGTCATTTTCTGGACTTCCGTAAATCCCGTCTTGGGGAAAAGCCACAACTTGCAGAGTCATCCAATCTTTGACTTGTTCTCGAACTTCCAAAAGTCCTTGCAAAGTAGTCAGCGTCGGTTCGCTAACATCAGCGTGACTCCTAACAAACAAAATCCCTTGAGACGCTTGTAGCCTTAAAGTTTCAACAGCCCGTTTTTTGACATCATCCAGAGTTAAACATTGCTTTCGTTCCCCCCAGATTTGAATTCCCTCGAACAAAGTGCCGCTTTGATTCCATCGCGGTTCCCCCGCAGTCAAAGCCGAATCGAGATGAATGTGCGACTCCACAAAAGGAGGACTGACTAATTTGCCTTGAATATCGATTTCGCGTTCGCCAAGTTCTGAGATGTGCGGCGAAACGGCGACTATTTGGTCATCCTCGATAGCAATATCTACCGTTGGGCGATCGTCACCCGCACCTAACAAACGACATTCGCGCAGAACAATGCTATACTTTTGCTCAGGCATGACAATTGCACTTATTTTAACACTGGTAAACTTTATCTTTCCTAGTAGCGATTCAGCCTAGTGAGACCAAAAGAATTCTCCAATCACTTGCAAACCCCCTGCTTCTCCTCCTCTGCGTCCTCTGCGCCCTCTGCGGTTAAAAAATCTTACTCAAAAAACCCACCTATAACCATAATCAACCCCAAGAAAGCTCAACTACAAATCGCCAACATCAGACAATCTCAAACTCCAGATTGTGATTTTTCACCAAATCAAAGGTAAAATGGTCAACCACATTAGTATTACTCAATTCCAGATTGTAAAAATCAACAAAATCCGCATCAAAATACGGCCCAGCGTGCCAAGTCCCCACATCTAACTTAATAAAACAATTGCCCGGAATCCGAAAAGCAGCCATATCCTCTAAACTCGGTTTATAGCTATCCCCAGGAGGCACAACCGCCATCAACCAATCCTTCCCATCCAGAGAACCCAAACACTGAGTACATTGAACGTGTCGTGTAATTTTGCCAAACTTGCGACCTTTATGGTGCAGCCGCATAATGTAAAATCTAGGAATACCATTTTGCAAGTTTAACTGAGCATCCTCAGCATCGAAAGACTTGCCATCAACAGCCGCAAAGATAACTTGACCGTAACTCCGAAAATTATCCGGTGTCACCCATTGTGCAAACAACAGCTTAGTCGAAATTGATTCGCTCATAAATCCCCACATCCCTAGCTTTCTCCGTCATAAATATTCTAATATAAATAGTAAGACCACTTTATTTCTACCTTGGGCGCAGCCAGGAACAGGCTTTTCGACTTCCCAAAAAACAGAATTGATTTATTGCCAAAGCGCTACAGACATTACCTATCTTCGGCTTCCTCTTCATACTCTTCCTTCGTGTCCTTCGCGTCTTCGCGGTTCGTTAAAAAGATATTACTTGAGATCGATCGCCCAAAACACCCTTACAATCAAAATCAGCACACTGCTGCAAAAAACGAGCCGGAATATCAGGCCGAGCACCCCAATGCAAATGCAAATAAGAAGCGTGCACCTGACAAACTCCCCAACCTTCAGCAACCGCCTCAACTTCCCCCCGCTTCCCATACCTCCAACTGTGATAAACTGGATTACTCGGTTCCACAGTTAAATGCGATCGATGAAACTCATGTCCCCAAACCTCATCAAAAGCAGTTAAAACCGAACTATCCCTCACCGCCACAGCTTCTCGGTATCCCAGCGTCAAACGCTTTCCCATCGCAGCAGAAGTTTCCAACACACCCACTCCTGGCCAAGAATTGCCATCGAAGTCTACAATAGAATCGCACAAATACATCAAACCGCCGCACTCCGCATAAGTCGGCATTCCCGAAAAAATAGCCCTTCTTACCGCATCCCGAATTAAAACATTACCGCTCAATTTTTGAGCAAACACCTCGGGAAAACCACCACCAAAATACAACCCTTGTACATTGTCAGGAAAAACCGAATCATCAAGGGGACTCCAAAATACCAACTGGGCACCCAACTCTTCCAACAAATCAAGATTGTCCTGATAGTAAAAATTAAAAGCCCGATCGCGCGCAACCGCAATCCTCACTCCAAATTGTTTTCCCAAAGAGTTGACAACATCATTTTTTTGAGTTATAATAGCCGAAGGGAGACCGTGCCTACCCGAAACTTGCTCAGACCCCTCACCCCCCCCATTTCGAGTTGCAGCCAACAAAGGCAAAAGTTGCTCCCAGTCAAAACTAACAGCAGCCAAATCAGCCAGTTTATCGATCGCAGCATGAAGATTCGGCAACTCCTCAGCAGGAATCAAACCCAAATGTCGATCGGGAATAGTAACAGCCTCATCCCTACGCAAAACACCCAAAATAGGTAAATTGAGCGGTTTGAGAGCATCTTGAAGCAGTTCCAAATGTCGATCGCTCGCCACCCGATTCAGCACCAAACCAGCGAATTTAAGGTCAGGGTTAAAAGAACGAAAACCGTGGGCGATCGCAGCCACAGAACCAGAGAGCCTGCTGCAATCTATCACAAACAATACCGGCAAATTCAGCAAATAAGCAACATGAGCCGTAGAAGCAAAGGAAATAGAATAGTGTTGTTTTCCTTCTGGCTTCCTTAAATCCGTTAAATCCTTTACATCTCGTACAATCGTTGCCGAACTTCTATCCGTTACATCCGTTACGAAATCCGTTGCCGAACTTCCTTCTTCTTTCTTCCGAGAAACACCGTCAAATAAACCCATTACCCCTTCAACTAAGGCATAATCGACATCTTGAATATGACCAGAAAAACACTTTTTTACATAAGATTCAGACGTTAATACCGGGTCTAAATTCCGACAGGGGCGACCAGTAACAAAAGCATGAAACATCGGATCGATGTAATCCGGACCTACCTTAAAAGATTGAACATTCAAGCCGCGGCGGATTAAATAAGCTAAAAGGGCGATCGTTACAGTAGTCTTTCCCGCACCGCTGCGTTCGCCAGCAATTACTAAAGCCATAGTTCTAGATTAGTTACAAAAAATACATATTTAACGAACCGCGAAGACGCGAAGGGCGCGAAGGAAGAATGAGAAGAAGAGAGGTAATTTAGTGGCTTTTGGGAAGTAATTTAGAGTTTTGAGTTAAATAACAGGATTAATTCAAAACTCCTAACTTAAAATTCATAACTCCTAAAAAAGTAGGGCAGACATTGCCTGCCCCACTGAATATTAACTCAATCCTTCTTCCTTCTTCCTTCTTCCTTCTTCCTTCTTCCCTCTTTTTACCGCTTAGCTAACTTCAGCATTTGAGCCGTGACTGCCAAACTTTCTTCGTAAAGCACATCTCGGCCCCAACTCTGCAAGTGCTGGCCCAGCAACTGTTCCGTCACCTGATCGAACAGAGGACTCACCTGGTTAAACCGATCGGTTTGAGCGCCGCCCTTCGTTTCCATCCGCATACAGCCACCGACTTCCGAACACAAAACTGTACCGCAGTCAGCTTTTTCGTTGGTAGAATTCAAACGCAAAGCAATCAAATCGCCCGCGACATCGCCCGAATCAGCAGTAGGAATAGCAGCCAACTCAGCTTCGACAACCCGTTCGTCGGGCCCCGCGAATTTAATTCGCTTGATTTGGTAATCGCCCTCTTCCTGTTTGAAAGCAACCGGACGCCACTGAAGCCGACTCGCTAGCCAACCCAAATACATCAGCGCTTGCGTAGAATTGTCCTGTTCGTAATCGATCGTCACCCGATCAATTTCCCGAATCGCAGCCCGACGTTCTGGGGCGTCAAAAGCCTCAGCAGCCAACTCCTGCCATGCGGCCAGCCGGCGCCAATTCAGATCCGCGATCGGAATTCCCTCCTCGATCAGACTTTGCATCAACAGCAATTCAGCTTCACACTCAGCAAAGCTGCTAGAGTCAACAATCACAGAACTGCTAACTGCCGCCAGCCGCTGGAACAAACCTCGATCGGCATCAGGATTCGCCTTCCACCACAGCAGCGTCGGCAAATCCGGGATCGTCAACGCCGTCACGATGCCGCTCACCCGTTCCAAAGCAGCTTCCGTACCCCGGAGCGTAATATACTCGCAGCAGATCAGATTGCCGCTGGTGCGCTTGTGAACCGGACAATAAGCAGCGACTTGAGCCTGGACGCCCGTATCTTCCCCCGCCGTCGGGCACAGAGCAATAATCCGGCAGGGATTGGCAGCCACAATCGCATCAGCCACCCCGGAACCCCCGGAACCCAAGCCACTAGATCCCATCTCCTCGCCTGTGGAATTTTTGCGAGCCACTTCTTCCCGCAAAGTTGCCAGCAATTCAGCGTTAGGTTTGCCAGTTCTCGGCAGCCCGTAAGCTTTTTGAGCCGCCCTGATGCTAGATGCCGTCATCGGCCCAGTAATACCGTCCACTGGCCCGTCATAAAACCCCAGATCCGCTAATAAACGCTGAGTTTCTTCGGGTTCGTAGACTACAAAAGTAAAAGTTGTTGCCCTACTAGCGATCGGAAAATCGCCCTTCGACCCTGATTCTCTGTAACTTTCCCAAATTTGACTCAATTCGGCCTCGATTTGGTCGATCGACACATCTTTAGGACTTTGTAGCGAAACCAGAGGCGGAGCTTTCATCGGTGTCATCGTCATAAATCTTCTCTCCTTTCTTATTAGTTATTAGTCATTAGTCATTAGTCATTAGTCATTGGTTCTTAGTCATTAGTTAGCCCTTCTTAGTTAGCCGTTCTTAGCTAATCACTAATACTAATGCTGACCTATAACTAAGGACTAATGGCTGCTGACTAATTACTCTTAAAGTCTGCGCCACTTGCGGCCATCTCTGTTAATTAGCAGTTCTGCTTCCGCCGGTTCCCAAGTACCCGCTTCGTATTTAGGAACCAAATCTTGGTCGTTGGAGGATTCCCAAGCCATCAACGCCGGCGTTACCACCCGCCAAGCTTCTTCCACTTCATCAGAACGGGTAAACAAAGTTTGGTCGCCCAGCATACAATCAATTAACAGGCGATCGTAAGCATCCGAAGATGTCACCCCAAAAGAAGAACCGTAACTGAAATCCATATCCACCGTCCGCGTCCGCAAATCCGGCCCCGGCATTTTCGCCTCAAACCTCAGCGAAATCCCCTCGTTCGGATGCACGCGCATAGTCAAAACGTTAGGAGTGGTTTGTTGGGCCGCGGACTGAAAAATTAGCAGCGGAACTTCGCGGAACTGAATCGCAATTTCGCTAACTTTTTTCGGCAACCGCTTGCCGGTTCGCAGGTAAAAAGGCACTCCCTGCCAGCGCCAGTTGTCAATCATAAACTTCATCGCCACAAAAGTCGGCGTTGTCGAGTTGGGAGCCACCCCCGGTTCTTCGTGATACCCCGGCACCTGTTTGCCCTTCATCCAACCTGCGGAATATTGACCGCGAATCGCTGAGAACTCTAAGTTATTCAAATCTGCCAAGCGAGTTGCTTGCAGAACTTTCATCTTTTCGGTGCGGATGCTGTCAGCGTCGAGCGAGTTCGGCGGTTCCATCGCCGTCAGACAGAAAATCTGCATCAAGTGGTTTTGCAGCATATCCCGCAACGCCCCAGAGGATTCGTAGTAACCGGCCCGGTCTTCTACGCCTACTGTTTCTGCAACTGTAATTTGTACGTGATCGACAAATTGCCGATTCCACAGCGGTTCAAAAATCGCGTTAGCAAACCGGAACACCATTAAATTCTGAACAGTTTCTTTACCCAAATAGTGGTCGATCCGGTAAACTTGCTGTTCTTGGCAAACCTGCTGCACGACTCGGTTGAGAGCTTTTGCCGAACTCAAGTCGCGGCCGAAGGGTTTTTCAATTACCAAGCGGTGTTTTACTGGGTCAACCAGCATTTGAGCCGCGCCCAGTTGCCTAATTGCTTCTGGGAAAAAGTTCGGGGAAACTGAGAGATAAAATATGTGATTGCCGCGAGTTCTCCTTTCTTCGTCGAGTTCGGCTAAGAAAGCTTTGAGTTTTTGATAGCTTTCCGGGTTGTCAATGTCGCCCGGACAGTAGTACAAACCTTGAGCGAAATCTTGCCAAAATTCTTCATTGCCAATGCCACCGCCAAATTCTTCAATGCCTTCGCGCATTTGCTCTCGGAAGTAATCGTGACTCCAAGGGCGGCGGGCTACTCCCACGACGGTAGTTTCCGGTGGCAAGCGTCGATCGCGCTTCATCTGATAAATTGCAGGTACCAGTTTGCGTTGGGTGAGATCCCCAGATGCTCCGAAGATTACCAGAATTTGTGGTTCTGGCACCCGTTCTTTTCGTAAACCAACCCGCAGTGGATTTTCAAGTACCGTTACCATTTTTTATTTTGCTCCTTCTAAAGCTGTCAGTCGGGCTAATACAGCTTGATAGTTTTTTGTCATTTCCGCTAGTTGCTGAGTGAGGGAATTAATTTGCCCTTCATACTCAGCTTTCATTTCCGCTCTCACTTCCTCCCGGATTTTGATCCTTTCAGCAGCCAGTCGGACTTCCCAATCTTTATCGCGCTGTAGCAGTTCAGCTTTCAACTGCCTGTTTTCGGCTCGCAGTTGCTCCAACTCTAACGCCACAGCAGCAGCACGGCGATCTCTTTCTTTGTTTTGCTCTCGGATTTGCTCTCTGAGCCGCTGATTGTCCGATCGCAATTTCTCCAATTCTGAAGCATCATCCTTACCAGTTCGCCCGCTTCCGCTTGCAGGAAATCGCTGTTCTACCAAGCGCTGAACTGCTGCACCAGTGGGCATACCATTGGGCGATGACTCCAGAGCCTCTTGCCAGATTTCGAGTTGCAGTTCTGGCGATAATCCTGTTAGGGGACGGACTTGGCGCTCGTTGGCTGGAATTTTGACACCCATGGGTGTCAAATTTTCGATGACCTGCGCTGCTGCAATAAATCGATTAGCCGTCTGCTTTGCTATGCCCCATTTCTCCCGGCAATAAGCGTCAAACGTCTTGTGGCTTTCCCGGTACAGTTTCTGTTCCCGAATTTCATCAAGGGCTTTGCCAACTTCGTAAAAAGTCTGAAGTCCATTTTCTACAATGGATTCCAGTTCTTCCAGCCTAGCCCGTTCGGTGACATCAAGTTGGGCTGTTGCATACTCGCTTTCTAGTAGGGTATTGGTAGTTGGCATAGCAATTCCTCAGCGGTTGTAGATGGAGAATTCAAGTTGGATCTTCGGGCGAGATTCCTGCTAGAGGACGGACTGGATTTTCC
>NZ_JAUBTR010000003.1:177024-199919 GCF_036705045.1 Microcoleus sp. BR0-C5 | reverse complement strand
TTTGGTGGATTTTTGAGACCCATGGGTCTCAAATTTTCCCGGTTCGGGATGGAAAACTCAGCACTTGAGAGCCAAAATCATAGTTGATTTTCCTTTGGTGGATTTTTGAGACCCATGGGTCTCAAATTTTCCCGGTTCGGGATGGAAAACTCAGCACTTGAGAGCCAAAACAATTATCTATTCCGACTCCTAAATGCTTCTGCCTTCAAGGATACAGATATCTGCCTAAGCGACGGGTGACAACTTCTGCACTTTCTCTTGCAAGGAATCCATCAGCGATTGGAACGGGGTGACGAATTTCTCGATCCCGTCCAAGAGCAACTCTGCCATCACTTGGTCCAAGTTGATGTCGATGTCGGGATCTTTGAGACTTTCGATCAGGGTGTAAGCTTCTTCGACATTGTTCTCTATCCGGGGTGCGACATCGCAGTGGTCGAAACAAGCTTCAACGGTGTTTGGCGGCAAAGTGTTAACGGTGTCCGGGCCGATTAATTCATCGACGTACATGACATCGCTGTAGTTGGGGTTTTTGGTGCTGGTGGAAGCCCACAGTAAGCGCTGCACTTTCGCTCCTTTGGCTGCTAAAGCTTGCCAGCGATCGCTCGCTACGATCTCTTTATACTTTTGGTAAGCTACCTTGGCATTGGCGATCGCAACTTTTCCCTTCACCGCTTCCAGTTTGGCTTTGGTGGAAATATCTGTGACGTTTTTGAGTTTCTCGTCAATCTTGCCATCGACATTGATGTCGATCCGGCTCAAGAAGAAACTGGCAACAGAAGCAATATTGCTCACATCCAAACCTTTAGCCACCCGCGCTTCCAAACCGCGAATGTAAGCCCAGAAGGTTTCGACGTAGCTGTCAACCGAGAACAGCAAAGTCACGTTAACGTTAATCCCTTCGCTGATGACTCGCTCGACTGCAGGCAAACCTTCAGCGGTTCCGGGAATCTTAATCATCACGTTTTCTTTGCCGAGCGCTTTGTAATAGCGCATGGCTTCGCTAATCGTGCTTTCTGTGTCGTTTGCGATCGTCGGTGGCACTTCAATGCTAATGTAGCCGTCCAAACCCTTCGACTCTGCGTAAACTGGGGCGAAGATGTCGCAAGCGTTGCGGATATCTTCAAATACCAGAGATTCGTAAATCTCCATTACAGATTTACCCGCCCGGATGCCCGCTTCGATATCCGCGTCGTAAATCACATTACCCGCGATCGCTTTCTCGAAAATCGCCGGATTAGATGTAATCCCGCGCAGTCCCCGACTTTCAATCATCTGTTTGAGTTCGCCGGACTCGATCAGATCGCGAGTCAAATTGTCCATCCAGATACTTTGGCCAATTTCTTTGATTTCTAACAGGTGATTCGTTGGTGTTGCTGTCATTACTGTAACTCCTACAATTTGATAGCTGTTAATTGGGACTTGGAAATTGGAAATTGAAAAGTGAAAATTGGCAATGGAAAATTGGTAATTGGGAGTCGAAAGTTATAAGTTAAAACCCTCTTCCTTCTTCCTTCTTCCTGACATCCGTTACATCTTGTACATTGCTCGTTGCCGAACTTCCATCCGTTACATCCGTTGCATAATCCGTTGCCGAACTTCCTTCACTGTTGGACTGTTCTAGGATTGCGCGATCGATCTTGAATAAAAGACTCGACCATCGCTACATTTTCTTTACTGCCGATAATCAAGGGCGATCGCTCGTGCAGCTTGGTCGGCACTACATCCAAGATGTCTTGAATACCTGTACTTGCCCGCCCGCCGGCTTGCTCCATCAAAAACGCCAAAGGAGCCGATTCGTAGAGCAAACGCAATTTGCCCTCGGGGTTTTTCACCGTTCCGGGGTACAAAAACACGCCTCCCTGGAATAAAATCCGGTGGAAATCTCCCACCAAAGCCCCACCGTACCGGGCGCTGTAGCCTTCGCTGCGGTGTACGTAGCGAATGTAGTCCCTCAAAGATTCCTCCCACTGCCAGAAGTTGCCTTCATTAACGCTGTAAATCGGGCCGCGATCGGGAACCTTAATGTTTTCGTTAGCTAGAATAAACTCGCCCAAACTGGGGTCGAGGGTAAAGGAATGAACGCCCTGACCGATCGAATAAACCAGCATGGTACTGGGGCCGTAGAGCACATAACCAGCGGCAATTTGTTTGTGTCCATGTTGCAGCAAGTCGGAAGCAGAACCATCTTCATCGTCCCCCTCTTGCTTGCGGATGCTGAATATGGAGCCTACATTGAGATTGATGTCAAGATTGGAAGAACCGTCTATGGGGTCGTAGAGCAGACTGTAACGCCCGATCGGACAATTTTCGGGAATGTAGTAGGGTTTTTCCATTTCCTCCGAAGCCAAGCGGCAGACAAGTCCGCTTTGCTGGAATACCGAGATAAACACTTCATTGGCATAGATATCCATCTTTTTGACGGATTCTCCCTGCACGTTCGTAGCCCCTGTAAACCCCAAGGCATCTGCCATTAATCCGGCTCTGCTGAGTCGCCTCGCGATCAGCTTGGCTGCGAGCCCGATGCGATTCATCAGGGCACTGAGATCCTGAGCATCTGCTGAAAAGCTTTGAAGTTGCTGGAGTACGTGACGAGATAGGGTTGTGCAATCGCGGTCTAAGGCTTGCACCTGATCGATCGGGCCCAGGCGGGTTTCCCCTGTCGGCGCGTTTACCATGATTTTGATGTCCTCCCTGTCTTGCTGCTCTGGATTTGGGTTCGATGGAGTCCTTGACACTTGCCCCTGAATCGGCTATGAGACCGATCGTCCCCCAACTTCTATCTTAGGAAGGGTTTTGCCAAAGGGGGATAAACTTTAGGTGAATTTTAGATCCGCATCGAAAGTGTTCTCCAAGAGTGAGGAGTTCGATCGACTGTTGAGTCGGGAATTGTATCCAAAATCACTACTTTTTTTGATTAACCGCAGAGGACGCAGAGGGCGCTGAGAGAAAAAGTGGCGATAGAGAAGCCTACGAACGTTGGCTAGCATCTCAAAAAGACCGACAACTTCCTTTGCGCGAAGAAGATGTAGAACCTATTGTTAATTTGCCGGAATTGCTTGCAGGCATTTACGATCGCGTCGGCTATGATTATCGGCTCGATTACGATCAATATCCCGTACGTAAATTTTCGCCAAAGGTGATATGACACTCCAAAATTCTGGGTAAGCTATCCATAGAAATACGGTAATTGAAATTTAAGCAAATATACAGAGTCCCTCATTGACTTTTCTATTGACTTGTTTGAAATCTACTCAAACACTCAATTTGCATTGCATAAAATTTTCAAAACTTGGGGTTTAAAAACCCAAATATAAAATGTTTGTTGGTACTCATCAACCCAGGAGAATGCTATGGATATTGTCGAACAAATTCCCCATAACTTAGTCAAACACTATCAAATTAAAAAGCTACTCGGAGAAGGCGGTAGTAGCACAACTTATGAAGCCGTTGACCTCAAAACAAACCAGCGAGTCGCACTCAAAGCTTTGTCTTTACAGAAGATGAATGACTGGAAAGTCCTGGAACTCTTTGAACGAGAAGCCAATGTTTTATCAAAATTGAATCATCCGGGAATTCCGCGTTATTTGGATTATTTTTATGTCGATACTCCCGATAACCGTTGTTTTTATATAGTACAAGAACTGGCCCAAGGGCAATCTCTAGCCAGTTTAGTCGAAAATGGGTGGCACGCTAGTGAGTCCGAAATTCAACGCATTGCCACACAAATTTTGAATATTTTGGTTTATCTCCATTCACAGATACCACCTGTTATCCACCGGGATATTAAACCCGAAAATATTGTTTTCAAATCGCCGATAGATTCCCACAAAGAAAAAGAATGGGCAGTCTGCTTAGTAGATTTTGGAGCCGTGCAAAACACTTATAACAATACTTTAATGCGAGGAAGTACCGTAGTTGGAACCTATGGTTATATGGCTCCAGAACAATTTCTCGGACAAGCCGTACCTGCAACAGATTTATATGGTTTAGGAGCGACATTGTTGTATTTACTAACCCACCGTTCCCCCGCTGAATTACCAACAAATATACTAGAAAGAGATTTTCGCTCTCAAATTCAGATTTCTTCAGCATTTGCCGATTGGTTAGGAAAAACGATCGCGCCAGATTTAGAAAACCGCTTTCAATCGGCAAAAGAAGCGCTTGAATTGCTTCGCAATCCTCGAATAGTTAGCGTTAAATCCGATCCGACGCAATGGAAAAAACGCCTTAAAATAGGAATTGCTGCTATTGCTAGTGTTGCTGTTTTTAATCACTTTAAATATCCCATCCTCAACCGGATTGGATTTACACCCAATGCAGTTGTCGAGGCTGTCGAACAGGGAGATACTAAAACTGTTAAGCATTATCTGGATCTTGGTATTAGTGTCAGTACCAGGATATATAATCTTAATTTACTACACTTGGCTGGCTCAAAAGAGGTGGCAGAGTTGTTAATTGCCGAGGGTGCAGATGTCAAAGCTCAGGATACATTTGGCTTTACCCCGTTACACTTTGCTGTTGCATTCGATCGCATAAAATTGGCAAAAATGCTAATTGCTAAAGGTGCAGATATTAACGCCCAGAGTGAACCTGATGTTGATGTAGCTCTTGTGTCGAAGTCTATATGGACTTATAAATTGCGAAGGTTTTTACCTGGCAATAGTATGGGTACCACTCCTCTATTCTTTGCGCGATCGCCTGAAATGACCAAGTTGCTGATTGCTAAAGGCGCAAACGTCAATGTCAAAAACAATAAAGGTTTGACTCCTCTACATATGGCGCAATCGAAGGCAAAAGCACAAATACTACTCGCCGCAGGCGCAAAAATTAACATCAAAGAAGACAATGCCCGAAATGGCAAGAGTACAGCTTTATTACATAACGCAGTCAAAATAGGCTTTAAGGAGTTGGTACAACAGCTAATTAAAGACGGTGCAAATGTGGCGATTCTGGATAGTGAAAAAAGAACTCCACTGCACTATGCAACCACAAAAGAAGTTGCTGCTTTGCTAATGCTGGATATCAACGCTATTGACCAATCTGGAAATACTCCGTTACACCTAGCTGTCGATCGAGGATCTCAAGATATCGCTGAACTGCTAATTGCTAATGGTGCAAGGGTTAACGTTAGAAATGAGAACGGTCAAACTCCATTGTATCGAGCGATCGCGATCGGACACAATGATATTGCTGCACTGCTAATTAACAACGGTACAGATGTCAATAATATAGATGGATCTGGCACAACTCTACTGCACAAAGCCGCACATTATGGCACTGTAGAAATCTTAAAATTGCTGATTGCTAAAGGTGCAGAAATTAATATCCAGGATAATCAAAGAAAAACTCCACTGGATATCGCCGTAGACCTGAAACTTCAGGATACAGTGGCGCTGCTAATTAGTAAAAACCCAGATGTTAATAGTGAAGACAAAGAAAGCAGAACTTTACTGCATATCGCTGTCGATTTCAAACTTGAGGATGTAGCCAAACAACTCATTGCCAAAGGTGCATTCGTTAATGCCAAAAATAACTTGCTTCAAACTCCCCTGCATCTTGCTGTTGCTCAAGGCTCTCAAGATATCGCTGAACTGCTAATTGCTAATGGCGCAAGGGTTAACGTTAGAAATGAGAACGGTCAAACTCCATTGTATCAAGCGATCGCGATCGGACACAATGATATTGCTGCACTGCTAATTAAAAACGGTGCAGATGTCAATAACAGAGATATATGTGACACAACTCCACTGCATAAAGCCGCACATTATGGCACGGTAGAAATCTTAAAATTACTGATTGCTAAAGGTGCAAAAATTGACGTTACCAACTGCTATGGCGAGACGCCGCTAAAGATAGCAGAAACCAACTGGAACCCCGACCGAGACCCAGCAGCCAAAATACTCAGATCTCGCGGCGCAACAGACTAATTATCCAAAATCAACCCAGGCACAAAAATATGAAAACACTACAACAATCGGAAAAAATCCTTGCTGAAAAATATCGCATTCTCGGCAAATTAGGACAGGGCGGAGTTGGAATCACCTATGCTGCGGTAGATTTAAACAGCAATCAAAAAGTTGCACTCAAAGCTTTATCCCTGCGTTTGACAACTGAATGGAAGAAAGTCGAGTTATTTGAACGAGAAGCAAAAACTTTATCGGGATTGAATCATCCGGGAATTCCTCGCTACATTGACTACTTTCAAGTGGATACTTCCCAAGATCGTTGTTTTTATATCGCCCAACAACTCGCACCGGGAAAATCTCTCACACAATTGATAGAAAATGGCTGGAAACCCAATGAAGCGCAAGTTCGTCATATCGCCTCTAAAGTGCTAGAAATTATAGTTTATCTGCAATCGCTGTTACCTGCTACTATCCACCGAGATATCAAACCTCAAAATATAATTCTGCAAAAAAATGGGCGCGTCTTCCTAGTTGATTTTGGTGCAGTTCAAAATACTTACCATCATACCGTTACAGGAGGCAGTACCGTTGTCGGAACCTACGGTTACATGGCACCAGAACAATTCAGAGGAAAAGCTGTATTATCAACAGATTTGTATGGATTAGGAACAACGCTGCTTTTCCTGTTAACCCAGAAATTTCCATCCGATTTACCCAGACAAAAGCAGAAGATAAAATTCCGCGATCGCGTCTCTATTTCTCCAGAGTTTGCCGACTGGTTAGAGAAGATAGTTGAACCCGCAATTGAAGATCGATTTGACTCAGCAAAAGATGCTTTATCAGCGCTGCGAGGGGAACAGCCAAGCGGGATTAATCCCGAAAAAATGTTTAAGCGATCGCCCCAATCCCGAATTACTTTAATTGACACTAAACGGTGGTTATTAATCAAGATACACCCCGATCGTTCACCTAGCAAACTCAAATGTTTTTTCCAATTCATTCATCTTATTTATAAAGTTTTACTTCCATTCTCTTTGATTCTGGGATTTTTGCTATGTAGCTTGTTTGAATACACTTTAACCGACTGGCTATTGACATTATATGAGCGATCTTTTGTTATATCAATCCTGGGTATAACAACATTTACCCTATTTTATGCTTTGATGTGGTTGTGTAGGTGCTTGTGTAGGATTGTTTATCGTCGATTCGCTCGGAAAATTCAAATCAGTCCTCAACATATCCAGCGGGTAAAGTTGAGTGGAATTCATCTGCCATTGCTCAAAATATCGATGACTTTTTGCCGGATTTGCGCTAAGCCGCGTAACTATTGTTTTGGCTTATTTTTGCCGCAAGCTGAGAAAGAATGGTTGGTAGGGGAATTGAGTGATTGTTTAAGTAAACTAAAATAAATCATTGTTGATATCCACAGAGTCGAGCAAAAACCCGTTTTTTTTCGGACTGCGTGGGTTAAATAAATGCGGAAGTATAGAAGATTTTATGTACTAATTTAGGCAATAATAATCATCAAAAAATCCTGGAGCGGGCATGAGAATAAAACTATAAAGAATCTCGATATTTATGAAATAGGACTGCAAAAGGGGAAGCCGATCGCACTTCTTGAATACGTAGCTAAAAGATTAGTTGAGAGTCGCGATCGCCTTTTCGATTGGTTATGCTGGAGTCAGGGCGATCGTTTCTGCCAATTGACTGACCAACAAAAATAAAGATATTTGTGCTTAAATACCGTCAAGGCAAGAAATATCTCGCCCTGACTGGGGTAGTGTCGTTAAGCTCCTGTATCTCCTAAGCGTGAAGGTTCGATAGATGAGTATTTCTACTCAAAATAAAAAAACTATCCTGTTTTTGGCAGCCAACCCCAAAAATACCACCCCTGTGGACTTACAGAAAGAGGCGAAGGAAATTGCAGAGGGGTTGCAACGCTCTAAAAAGGGCGACAAGTTCCAACTGGAGCAACAGTGGGCGGTGACGCCAAGAGAAATGCAGCGAGCCATATTAGATTATCAACCAGAGATTGTGCATTTCTCCGGGCATGGTGCAGGAGAAGGGGGTTTAGCCTTGGAAGATGAGGCGGGACAAATTAAGCTGGTAAATACCAAAGCTTTGGCAGCTTTGTTTGAGGCGTTTAAGGAGTACGTGGAGTGCGTCATACTCAACGCTTGCTATTCAGAAGTGCAAGCTGAGGCGATCGCACGTCACATTCCCTACGTGATCGGCATGAACCAAGCGGTGGGAGATCGGGCCGCACGAGAATTCGCTGTAGGTTTTTACGATACGTTGGCGGCGGGGGAGTCGATCGAACGTGCCTATAAGCTGGGTTGCGTTAGCATCAGCATGGCAGGTATTCCAGAAGAGCTGACTCCGGTATTAAAGAAAAAGTCTGATTTTTCTGAGTTGGATGCCGCAGGGCGATCGCCCAATGCTTCTGTTAGCGATATCGTTGAGGAGTCGTCACCTGTAGTGGAAAATGCGCGATCACTGATCGCCACACCTCCCCTTTCTCTTCTCAACTTAGACAACCCCGAAGGTTCTGTTAGTTTAGATTCACCCCTATATATCGATCGGCCTCCCATTGAATCGGACTGCTACCAAACTATTGTTAATCCCGGAGCTTTAATCCGAATCAAAGCCCCCCGGCAAATGGGAAAAACTTCTTTATTGCAGCGGATTTTATACCACGCCAAGGAACAGGGATATCAAACGGCTTATTTAAACTTTCAATCGGCTGATGGCAGTTCTCTCACCAATCTTGATGAATTGTTGCAGTGGTTTTGTGCTGAGATTACCAATGAATTAAATTTAGAAGATAGGTTAGGAGAATATTGGAAAGGCGTTCTCGGCAGTAAAAATAAAAGCACGAAGTATTTCCAACGATATCTACTATCTGACAGCGATCGGCCTCTTGTTTTAGGGTTAGATGAAGTCGATCGCATTTTTCAGCATTCCGAAATAGCCACCGACTTCTTTGGATTATTACGAGCTTGGCACGAGCGGGGAAAAAATGAGGAAATTTGGAAAAAGCTGAGGTTAGTCATTTCTCACTCTCAAGAAGTTTATATTCCTCTCAATATTAATCAGTCGCCATTTAACGTGGGATTGCCCATAGAGTTACCGGAACTCAATCAGAGACAGGTAACAGATTTAGTGAATCGACACCGATTAAATTGGTCAAATCAAGAGATTTGTGACCTGATGGAGATGGTGGGCGGTCATCCTTATTTAGTTCGAGTTGCTCTCTACCAAATTGCCAGGGGGAGAATTACCTTAGATAGCTTGCTAAAAGTCGCTCCTACTGAAGAAGGCCCTTACTACGATCATTTACGACGGCATTTAGTTAACTTGGAAAAAGATCCAGAACTAGCAGCAACAATTAGACAAGTGATTAACAGCGAAAAACCTGTAGAGATTCACACCGGAGAGGCTTTTAAATTGCGAAGCATGGGGTTGATCAAATTTCAGGGAAATGCTGTAATGCCATTGTGTGGTTTGTATCGTCAATATTTTCGCCATCGCCTAGCCTCTCCCCAACCGAATAGGACTCCTGTGCAACAAACTAATAACCCATCAAGCTTGCACGTAGAGAGTAATTTAGCAGCTATTATTTTCTCTGATGTCGTTAATTCCACCGCCTTATCAGTTGCCAACCAAAAGCTGACACTAGAATTAGTGAATCGAGATTTCAACATCATCCGAGGCATCTGCGCTAAACATCAAGGCAAAGTCCTTAAAGAAATGGGCGATGGTTTATTAATTTGCTTTCCAGAAAGTGCCGTAAAAGCAGTAGCGTGTGCCCTAGAAATACAACGAAATTTCGCCCAAGCTGCTACAAGCTTACCTGCGAGTCATGTCCTCCAACACCGAATTGGTATTCACTTGGGAGAAATCTTCTCTATTAATAATGATATCAGGGGGGCTGGTGTAAATTTAGCTGCTCGTTTAGAAGGGAAAGCAGAGCCAGGAGGAATCTGTATTTCTGAGACAATTTATCAAGTCGTTAAAACCCATTTATCTTTAAATGTGATTGACTTAGGTATGCAAGAGTTAAAGGGAATTCCTGAACCTGTACGACTGTACAAATTGATTCCTTGATTCTCTAATTTTCCATCTATGAATTAACAATGACCTATGAAAGATTATCAATATCAAGTTGGAGGTAGCCTTCCTGCAAACGCCCCAACTTATGTCACTAGAAAAGCGGATGAAGAACTTTATCAAGCTTTAAAAGCCGGAGAATTCTGCTATGTTCTTAATTCCCGACAAATGGGAAAATCCTCCCTGCGAGTGCGGACAATGCAGCGGTTACAAGCAGAGGGTATCGCCTGTAGTAGCATTGATATCACAGAAATTGGCACCTCAGATATTACGCCAGAAGAGTGGTATGCAGGCGTGATCGATAGCATCATCAGCCGATTAAATTTGTATGATGTTTTTGATTTAGATGAATGGTGGGAGCAGAATAGGTTACTATCGAATGTTAAACGATTTAGTAAATTTATTGAAGAAGTATTACTCAATAAAATCTCAGGTAATATAGTAATTTTTGTCGATGAATCTGACAGTTTAATCAGCTTAAATTTTAAAATAGAAGATTTTTTTGCGGTGATTCGTGATTGTTATAATAATCGAGCTGACAAACCAGATTATCGTCGATTAACATTTACGATGTTAGGGGTGGCAACTCCCTCAGATTTAATTCAAGACAAGCGACGTACTCCGTTTAATATTGGTCGAGGGATAGAGTTAACGGGGTTTCAATTAGCAGAAGCGCAACCTTTGGCAGTCGGGTTAGAAACTCCAGCAGAAAATTCGCAAGCTTTGTTAGAAGCGGTGTTATATTGGACTGGTGGACAGCCATTTTTAACTCAAAAAGTTTGTAGATTGCTGCTCAATCATGCCAACTCTGCATTTATGCAAACTCCCGCTGAGTGGGTAGGAAATTTAGTTAGAGAAAAGGTGATTGAGAATTGGGAAGGGCAAGATGAGCCAGAGCATTTAAAGACGATTCGCGATCGCATTTTACGCAGCGAACAGCGTGCCAGTCGGTTATTGGGGCTATATCAGCAAATTTTGCACCACAAGGAAATACCAACTGATGATAGTCCCGAACAAATGGAACTACGATTAACTGGGTTGGTGGTTAAGCATTCAGGCACACTTAAAGTTTATAATCAAATTTATCAATCGGTTTTTAACCTAGATTGGGTGGAAAAACAATTAGCGAATCTCCGCCCTTACAGCGAAAGTTTTAAAGCTTGGATAGAGTCTGATTACCAAGATGAATCGCGGCTGTTGCGGGGTCAAGCCTTGCAAGATGCTCAAACTTGGGCCGCAGATAAAAGTTTGAGCGATTTGGATTATCAGTTTTTAAATGCGAGTCGGGAAGTCCAACAACGGGAAGTTGAACGAGAGTTAGAAGCCCAGAGACAAGCGAATAAAATTTTGACTGAGGCTAATCAGACGCTAATTAAAGCAGAGCAATTAGCCCGGTATAAAGTCACTCAAGCCCAGAATTTAGCAAATGTAATCCAGGAAACTGCTTTTTCTAATGAATCATTTCGTTCAGGACAGACATTCCAAGCACTGTTGGAAGCATTAAAAGCAGGGCAAGCATTTAAACAACTAGATTTTTCAGCCGAGACCACAAAACAGATTAGAGGACGAGTGATAGCTGCGCTGCAAAAAGCAGTGTCCGCAGTAAAAGAGCGCAATCATTTGGAAGGGCATAGCAATTCTGTCAGAAGCGTCGCCTTTAGTCCAGATGGCAAGACATTGGCTTCTGCAAGCTTTGACAACACCATCAAACTGTGGAACCTGCAAACCCAAAAATCCATCGCTACCCTCACCGGGCATAGGAATTCTGTCAGAAGTGTCGCCTTTAGTCCAGATAGCAAAACTTTGGCTTCTGCAAGCTTTGACAACACCATCAAACTGTGGAACGTGGAAACCCAAAAACCCATCGCTACCCTCAGAGGGCATAGCAATCAGGTCTTGAGTGTCGCCTTTAGTCCAGATGGCAAAACTTTGGCTTCAGCAAGCCGTGACAACACCATCAAACTGTGGCACCTGCAAACCCAAAAACCCATCGCTACCCTCACCGATCACAGCGATTCGGTCTGGAGTGTCGCCTTTAGTCCAGATGGCAAAACTTTGGCTTCAGCAAGCAGTGACAACACCATCAAACTTTGGAATCTGCAAACCCAAAAACCCATCGTTACCCTCACCGGGCATAGGAATTCTGTCAGAAGCCTCGCCTTTAGTCCAGATGGCAAAACTTTGGCTTCTGCAAGCAGTGACAAGACCATCAAACTGTGGAACTTGGAAATCCCACAACCCATCGCTACCCTCGCCGAGCATAGCAATGAGATCAATAGCGTCGCCTTTAGTCCAGATGGCTTGACTTTGGCTTCGGCAAGCTTTGACAACACCATCAAACTGTGGAACGTGGAAACCCAAAAACCCATTGCTACCCTCACCGGGCATAGCAATCCGGTCTATAGCGTCGCCTTTAGTCCAGATGGCTTGACTTTGGCTTCGGCAAGCTTTGACAACACCATCAAACTGTGGAAGGTGCAAACCCAAAAACCCATCGTTACCCTCGCCGGACATAGCAATCCGGTCATTAACGTCGCCTTTAGTCCAGATGGCTTGACTTTGGCTTCGGCAAGCAGTGACAACACCATCAAATTGTGGCACGTGCAAACCCAAAAACCCATCGCTACTCTCACCGGGCATAGCAATCCGGTCATTAGCGTCGCCTTTAGTCCAGATGGCAAAACTTTGGCTTCGGCAAGCTTTGACCACACCATCAAACTGTGGCATCTGCAAACCCAAAAACTAATTGCTACCCTCAACGGGCACAGCAATCTGGTCTATAGCGTCGCCTTTAGTCCAGATGGCTTGACTTTGGCTTCTGCAAGCAGCGACAACACCATCAAACTGTGGAACGTGGGAACCCAAAAACCCATCGCTACCCTCACCGAGCATAGCAATTCTGTCAGAAGCGTCGCCTTTAGTCCAGATGGCAAAACTTTAGCTTCGGCAAGCTTTGACCACACCATCAAACTGTGGAACGTGGAAACCCAAAAACCTATCGCTACCCTCACCGGGCATAGCTATTCGGTCTATAGCAGCGCCTTTAGTCCAGATGGCAAGACATTGGCTTCTGCAAGCTTTGACAACACCATCAAACTGTGGAACGTGGAAACCCAAAAACCCATAGCTACCCTCACCGGACACAGCGATTCGGTCTGGAGTGTTGCCTTTAGTCCAGATGGCTTGACTTTGGCTTCTGCTAGCAGTGACAACACCATCAAACTGTGGAACGTGGAAACCCAAAAACCCATAGCTACCCTCACCGGGCATAGCGATTCGGTCTGGAGCGTCGCCTTTCGTCCCGATGGCTTGACTTTGGCTTCTGCAAGCAGTGACAAAACCATCAAACTGTGGATTTGGGATTTCGATAAACTAATGGCATTAGGTTGCAATTGGATTAGCGATTATCTCAGAACCAACCCGAAAGTGACAGAAGAGGATAAACAGATGTGTGCTGATTACCTCAGCCAAGAGTCAATCAAATAGAATTTAGGCAAAAACAGTCAGGCAGCAAGATGCTCGCACTACATTGTTTTACCACTACTTCCACTTTTTCCGCTGTCCATTCCTCACTCGCATCAGTCACAACCCTAATATTTCGCTGTGGCGAATCTTCCTCCACAACTGCAGCTAGCATCGAATTATTAAATCTTTCTGTTGAATTTTCACTTTTGTAGTTAGGGGAGGTTTGGGGAGTTCAAAAGGCGGTAGGTGCTAACTCTGAGGGATATTACACTGATGTCCCTTAGAGTATAAAGTGTAAAACTCCTGGAGTGCGGACATTTGTTCTCTCAATCTAGATATCTCTACATCCAAGGGAGGGAATAGTTTCTCAAGGTGGCGAACCTCACTAAACCACAGTCGTAACTCGGGTTTGAGAGTTGCATAGAGCGTTTCGGGACAGGAGAGTAATATTGCTGTTATTATCTCTGCTACGAATGGCTGTTGCGACCACTTCCCTACAACAGACATTGCCTCCCCGTCATCGCTTGACAAGCATTGGTGAACAATATCAAACAGTGGATTTAACTCAATAGCTGCCCGTAATTTCTCAAGTGTCTCTGCAGTCTCTGAGGAGGTATGCAGCATGGTTGTGAATTCAACAGGCAAATGGTGCAGGATGGTACTGACAAATGAAGCAATTGAATCAGGTTGCTCTTTTCTGAGAATATCTGGGAGTATCTCTGTAAAGTAAGGAGCAACACTACGCCACTGATGTAAATCACAAGCAACATGAAAGAAGGTTTCTGGCAACCTTTCACTCTTCTGCAATAAAATATAACCTCGACATTGATTAGTGACGGGATCGACAGGTTCAAATGCTTGCCATAACAAAGGCAGAGAAACCCAGTGAGGTGGATATTTGAAACGGGCAACATCCAGCAGAAGAACTAGATCCCGCTTTGGATGATAGCCACCAATTGGTGAAAAGTGACCATCACCCGTTTGTCCCAATACCTTTCGGCTATAGGAAACAACTAGATGAATATCACCTGACGCCGTAGTCACCTCCTCCACTGCTTGCCGAAAGTTTTCCAAGCTGCTTTGGTGGTAACGGTTAGGTTTTACAACAGCACCGTTGCAACGTGCTATACAGACAAACTCATCAAAAGTGATACCGTTTTCTTTAATGACTGAAAGAGGTAAGCAACAGTCTAAAAATTCCTCTCCATACCATCTCCATACCCCTTTCCAAATGCGACCCGGATCGATGGATAAGGCATTAAGAACAACAACTAAACTACCCAATCCACAAAAAGCGGGTTCTGCTTGAGTATGAAACTGTTCCGCTAGAGCAAAATACCCTTCCATACCTCCCAGTGCCAACGCTTCTCGAAATATTTGCCTTCCATCTATGGAGGAAAAGGCAATAGCAGAATCGGGGAGTGAACGACGATAAAACCCTTGAACAGACATGGAGTGTTTTAACCCTTATTACTTATGGTACTAATAAATATTATGCAATATTGTCACATGGATAATGATGAATACACTTATTTTTCAATTTTAGTAATAAAACGCTGCGAAGGTTTTACTTGCTGGGTGCAGATTTAAAAAACGTGACCATTTGCAAGGGACGGCTAGGCATCAAGCTGATGAAACAAGTCGGCAATTTGCCACAGATTGAGCGGTATGCAGCTTGGACAAATCTCATATCTTGCACCCTTCTCAAGAACAGGCAAGATGCCTGTTCCACAAGAAAATCAACTCTTTGTGGAACAGGCATCTTGCCTGTTCATAAAAAGCTTATTGAGAATGGTACAACATCTCAGATAAATCAAGCTTTTATGAATAGCCTCAATCACGCGATGTTTTAGAAGAGTCAGCTCAAGACTTGTAAGAGTTGCAATTCATCAAATTTAAGCAGGGGATTTGGATTGGCACTGAGGTGGTCGATGCTCACGGGATTTATATTGAGGTGGCTGATAACGACAGGGCAATTAGCAAATATCTCACAGCGCAACTTTCTGCTCCCTTGTTGGTTGGCATAACCAGCCATATCGTCAAGAATTAGTCTCAGCTATCGGATAATTCTAGAGCAGCACAAAGGAGAGTTAAAGTGTTTTTAGTAACCGGGTAAAGGTACTAAAATTAGGAGAGGAATTCCCCGGCGAGACAGTTAATTAATAGTATTTACCGTTGGGTGGGGGCGGGTTTTGGAGATGGTTGGTTTGAGCATGATATTGTTGGTGAACCCGCCCCTACAGTGACTGCCAAATATTTGAAAAATGTAAAATTTTGTATATGAATTGACCGAACTTCAGGAAAATAGACGATAGTTGATATGCAAGAGATTTTAAACGTCCGCGAAAACAAATTTTAATCAGGTAATAAAATGGTAGTAGCAACACCTGTTCAATCCGGCAGTCAGTCGATTTTTCAAACTCGCTACGACAACTTTATCGGCGGCAAGTGGGTGCCACCGGTGAAGGGGAAATACTCGGAAAACCTTTCTCCAATAACAGGAAAATCAATTTGTCAAGTTCCCCGATCGACCGCCGAGGATGTAGAATTGGCACTAGATGCCGCCCACGCCGCGAAAGACAAGTGGGGTAAGACTTCCCCAGCCGATAGGGCGCGGGTTTTGCACAAAATAGCCGATCGCATCGAAGAAAACCTCGATCGCCTCGCCATCGCCGAAACCTGGGACAACGGTAAACCAATTCGCGAAACCCGCCTCGCAGACATACCACTGGCGATCGACCATTTCCGCTACTTCGCAAGCTGCATCCGAACTCAAGAAGGGTCGATCGGCGAACTCGACGGAACAACAGTCGCCTACCACTTCCACGAACCCCTAGGCGTCATCGGACAAATCATCCCCTGGAACTTCCCGATATTAATGGCCGCCTGGAAACTCGCCCCAGCCCTCGCCGCCGGCAACTGCGTCGTCCTCAAACCAGCAGGCCCCACCCCCGCCTCAATCTTGGTACTCATGGAAATCATCGCCGACTTAGTACCAGACGGCGTAATCAACGTCATTAACGGGCCCGGCGCCGAAATCGGCAAAACCCTCGCCACCAGTCCCCGGATTGCCAAAGTCGCCTTCACCGGCGAAACCACCACCGGCAGGCTAATCATGCAATACGCCTCCCAAAATGTCATCCCCGTCACCCTAGAACTAGGCGGCAAATCCCCCAACATTTTCTTTGAAGATGTCTGCGCCCAAGACGATGAATTCCTCGACAAAGCAATCGAAGGATTAGTCATGTTTGCCTTCAACCAAGGCGAAGTGTGCACCTGTCCCTCCCGCGCCTTAATTCAGGAGTCAATCTACGATCGATTCATGGAAAGGGCGATCGATCGGATCCGCCAAATCAAACAAGACAACCCCTTAGATCCGACAACCGCCCTCGGCGCCCAAGTCTCCATCAACCAGATGGAAAAAATCGCCGAATACGTCAAAATCGGTCACGCCGAAGGCGCAGAATGTCTCATTGGTGGCGAAAGAAACATCTTATCCGGCGACTTGCAAGACGGCTATTATTTCCAGCCAACAGTCTTCAAAGGAAACAACAAAATGCGAATTTTCCAAGAAGAAATCTTCGGCCCAGTATTAGCAGTTACCACCTTCAAAGACGAAGCCGAAGCATTGGAAATTGCCAACGATACCCTATACGGTTTAGGTGCAGGAGTTTGGACTCGCGACATCAACACCGCCTACCGCATGGGTCGCGCCGTTCAAGCAGGCCGCGTGTGGACAAACTGCTATCACCTCTATCCGGCCCACGCAGCATTCGGCGGCTACAAATCATCTGGTATCGGCCGCGAAAATCACAAAATGATGTTAGATCACTACCAGCAAACTAAGAATTTGTTAGTCAGCTACAGCCCGAAAGCATTAGGTTTCTTCTAAGGTTTTAGTCATTGGGAAGAAAGAAAGAAGAAAGACACACTTCAAGGATTCGTCCACTCCTTCTTTCTCTCTTTCCTCTCTTTCTCTGCGTCCTCTGCGCCCTCTGCGGTTCATTAAAAAAAATCTCATTCACAAACGAAATAAAATTGCTACACAAAGAGACTACAATGGAAACTGCCAAAGTCACCGCAACAGAAGCCGCTTTAAAATTAATCAATCATCTCAAAACTCAACACGGAGAATTGATGTTTCACCAATCCGGTGGCTGCTGCGACGGTAGTTCCCCCATGTGCTTTCCCGATGGCGAATTGATAATCGGTGATGGTGACGTATTGCTGGGCGAAATAGGGGGTTGTCCGTTTTATATTGCAGCCCAGCAATACAAATATTGGCAGCACACGCAGTTAATTATAGACGTGGCATCGGGGCCCGGAGGCAGCGATTTTTCCCTCGAAGGGCCGGAGGGAGAGCGTTTTATTACTCGTTCTCGCTTGTTTATTAATGCTGATTAACTCTGTTTATCCTTAACTTGCCTGCAGTTTCTCTAAAAACATGAATTTGCTTAAGTCTGAAACCCGGTTTCTTTCAGGGGAGCGAAAAAACCTATTTTATTTAAGTTTTTATCTAAGTTTCTCGCGTGGGCTAACGATGACCAATTTTCTGGCGATGGCAAAGGCATCTTATTTTTATAAGACTTGCTAGACAAAGGTTTCAGCCATTATTTGAGTGTGGTTGCCAAAAATTAAACCCTTGTTGAATCAGCACAATTGCCAGATAAGCTTCTGATGTTCCTGCGCCGATAATTCCTATCCTACTCTGGGATGAAACCATTTGTGTTTCTTCTGATTTAAGATTGCCGATCGGTTCTCAACTACTATTTTAATTAATGGAAATCCAATTGGGGCGATCGCTCAATTGCGGATTTAGCTTTTGTTGATAGCGACAGGTTTCACGCTGCCGCTAAAATCAGTATCTGAGGCGGTGCAGGATTAATTATTAATTGGCGACTTCAAAATTTCTGCACTCAAAACTTCAGAATACTTTAAGCTTGAGTATTTTTAATTAAAGCCAATTCTATTTTGTCACCAGCCTTTTGAGTCACTTGTGCGCGCAAACCTGGCCCAAAAAAAGTAGCTATTTTGTCTTGCTTTTCTTCCCATAAGTCGATCGGCAGTAGTGGCGAATAAAACTCTAAAATTAACCCATAAGCACCGTCAACATCAACTTCCCGTAACCCCTGTAGAAGTGGCCGTTCCTCGTCTGTCGGGGCCAGGCCTAAGCGCTCCAAAGCATCATCTAAGTGCGCGGGTTGGCCGTAGCGAAATCGAGTGATATCTTTGCGGACTTGGTTTTGAGTATCTGTGGCCTGACTTTCTCGCAAGAGGAGAACTTCAGCAGAGGTAGGTTCGGTGAACTCCACTGGTTCGAGTTCGGCCGCTTTCAGGGCTAAACCTCCCAGCAACAGCGGAATTCCATAAAAAAAACCGGCTAGGTTCAGGGTAGGTCTGTCTGTGAAGTAGGCTCCGAACCCGACTGCTGCTATAATACCGCCCACAACTAAGGCTAGGTTTGCTAAAGAAATTTTACGTAACATATTAGTGAGGTAAGTAGTCGGACAGAAAAAATATACTTTAATTATTATCTGTCAAAAAGTCTGGAATAAATTTAGTTTTTTTGCCAAAAGACCTGCAAAAACTGCTAGCATCGATGAGCGCGGGAGCGGTGTGCATCCACAGTCTTGTCTCTAGCTTCAGAAGCTGATCCAGCCGGACTCGCCCGGGCGCGCCATCGGTAAATATCCGTGTTAATTGCGCGGCGTTGGTTCCAGAAGGCAATCGAGATCGGCAGTATCATCAAAGTATACAGAGTGGCGATCGCGATCGACACTCTTGCCCTTTCAACCATTTTTCGGACATGATTAAAGACGAAGACAAACAAACTGCTGGAGCAAACAAGGCGGTTCTGGAGCAGATTAACTCGCTCAAACGTGAAGATGAAAGGCTTTATAATATCTTAGCGATCGATGTCTGGGCCCTAGCCAAGACAATGGATGAATATCAACCGGGATTTTGGGCTGCTTTTATGAAAAACCGGGAGAAGGCCCTGAAGCGATTTTTAGCTGGAATGATGAAAAATAAACCGGCAGATACCAAACGTCCGCCTTTTTTGCGCTAAAATGTGGCTGAAGTTTGGCTGAGGTTTTGATGTACAATCAAACTATAACACAGACCAAAAAATCCTGAGCAGGTTCATCACTTACCATATAAAAACAGTGAAGGATTTGCCCAAAAAGGTATGTCGGTGAATTAAGAATCTCCGTCTGTTCGCAGGGGGGAATGTCAAATATTTTTGTTAATACTAGCAAAGGCAAAAAACCATGGATGCACAAACACTCAAAGAGCGCGTAGCACAGATCGAAGTCAAGCGGGAATCCCTCGTGCGGCTGTTAGATCGATCGGACTTGGGAGCCATGAGAATAGATGTGAGTCAGGCGATCGAAGAAATTGACGATCTCTTAGAAGAATTCAAGCGTACTTTTAACAGTTAAGTAGTCAGTAGTCAGTAGTCATTAGTCATTAGTCATCAGTCATTAGTTGTCAGTGGTCGGCTAAGCTGTCGCCCATTTAATTTGCACATAGCAATCCTTTCGTCAGTTATAAACGTGGTTTGGGTTTCTAGTCGGGACGGGCTAGAAGCCCATCCCACCAATCCTGCAAAGATTGCTATAGTTATGTTAGTAAAAATCTTGTGGGGTGGGCATCTTGCCCGCCCAAAAAGTCAAAATTAAATGCAGTACAGCTTAATAGCTAACAAGAACCGACCCCTGCTAACGGCAAATTTGACAACTGACAATTGACCACTGACAACTAATGACTAATGACTAATGACTAATGACTAATGATTAATTCATCACCATATCCATCAAAATTTGCTGAGAACTCACCTCCGGGCAATTAGCAGGCGGTCGTCGCTGAGAGTAGTGTCCCCCAGACTGCAAATCCCAAGCTTGGCGGTTGTCAGCCAGCATTACCCCCAAAATTTCTTGCAATTCCTTGGCAATTGTCGGGTCTTCCACCTGAACTATGGCCTCAACCCGTCTGGTGAGATTCCGCTGCATCCAATCGGCAGAACCAATATACACCTCTTCATCCCCACCGTTGAAAAAATAAAACATCCGAGAATGCTCTAAAAAGCGGCCGATAATACTGATAACTCTGATATTTTCGCTAACACCTTCAACGCCGGGACGCAAACAGCAAATCCCCCGAATAATCAAATCAATTTTCACTCCCGCTTGCGAAGCTTCGTACAAAGCAACAATGATTTGGGGGTCAACTAAAGCGTTCATTTTAGCGACAATGCGGCCACAGCTACCGGTGCCGCCTTCGGCCTGCAAGCGGCAGAATTCTGCCTCGCGGCGGATTAAAGCTAAAAATCGATCGCGCATATTGACCGGTGCCACCAATAATTTGCGATAAGATACCTGCCGCGAATAACCAGTCAAATAATTAAACAAATCCGTCAAATCCGATCCCAAATCCTCGCGACAACTCAACAAACCCACATCGGTATAGAGCCCGGCTGTTTTGGGATTGTAATTGCCAGTGCCGATGTGGACGTAGCGGCGGATGTAATCGTCCTCGCGACGCACTACCATCACAATTTTGGTGTGGGTTTTGAGTCCCACCAAACCGTAAACTACGTGGACTCCCGCTTGTTCTAACTTGCGAGCCCAATTAATATTATTTTCTTCGTCAAACCTAGCTTTGAGCTCTACTAAAACGGCTACCTGCTTGCCGTTTTCTGCTGCTTCAATTAAGGCGCTGACGATCGGCGAATCTCCCGAAGTGCGGTATAAAGTCATCTTAATCGCTAACACGGAGCGATCGTGCGCCGCCTCAGTAATAAACCGCTGTACCGTCGCAGCAAACGAGTGATAGGGATGGTGCAGCATCAAATCCCCCTGGCGGATGGCGGTGAAAATATCCTCGCCCTCCTCAGCATCCAACCTCGATTTGTCTAAAATCCTTGCCGATTCCGAGTTCCGCAAGCGTGGTGGCACAACCGGAGTCCAAGGCGGGTCTTTCAGTTCCGGCACCGGCAGCCCCACAAAAGACATCAAATCCTTGAGGCCTAGCAGCCCCTCTACGACGTAAACATCTTGCTCACCGAGCTCCAGCTCCTCCATCAGCATATCTCGCAGCGCAGGGGGCATAATCGCTTGAATTTCCATCCGCACCGCAGAACCTCCAAACCTGCGCTTGCGGAGCTCCTGTTCTATTGCCAGCAGCAAATCCTCCGCCTCATCTTCCTCCACCGTCAAATCGGAATTGCGAGTAATGCGGAAGGGGTGATATTCTTCAACGTCCATCCCCGGAAACAAAGCTTCTAAATTGTGGGCAATCACCTGTTCTAGGGGTACGCCAGTCCAAACAGGAGACTTGCCCCTCTGCTGCCACTGCAAATCTCCCGGTAGTGGCACAAACCTCGGTAAAACCTGCGGTACTTTGACGCGGGCAAACAATTCTTCGCGCGTGTCGGGGTCTCTGACTACTACTGCTAAATTGAGGCTGAGATTGGAAAGGTAGGGGAATGGGTGGCTGGGGTCAACTGCTAGGGGAGTGAGTACGGGAAATACTTGTTCTTTGAAGTAGCGGTGCAAGTAATTGCGCTGTTCTTGATTGAGGTCAATGTAGTCGAGAATGTAGATGTCGCTTGCTGCTAGTTTCGGCCGCAGGGTTTGCTCAAAATACGAGTGCTGCTGAGTAACCATCGGCAAAAGCCGCTTGTTCAAGGCATCTAGCTGTTGTTGGGGCGTGCGGCCATCGGAGGTCAATTTGCTGACTTTTGCTTGTACTTGTTGTTTGAGGGCGGCCACGCGCACCATAAAATATTCGTCTAGGTTGGAACTAAAAATAGCTAGAAATTTGAGCCTTTCTAGGAGGGGCGTGCGGGGGTCGAGGGCTTCGTGGAGCACGCGGTTGTTGAATTCTAGCCAGCTTTGTTCTCGGTTGAAGTAGTATTGGGGGTCGCTGAGGTTGATTTCAGTGTAGGTTTTGGCGGGGGTCTTTTTAGGCTTGGGCATGGTTTGGGGGAGTCTTTGGGAGGCTCGGTGATGGCATCTCTAGAAATAGTATTGTAGGTTAAAGGCCGAATACGGACACGGCAGTGCCGTTTCCCTACCGTATTTTATCTAATAATAGGTGATGTACGGCCGAATACGGACACGGCAGTGCCGTTTCCCTACCGTATTTTATCTAATAATAGGTGATGTTCGATCGCACATTTTTGTAATATATCCGTAGGCAAACGGCACTGCTGTGTCCGGCCGTATTTTATCTAATAATAGGTGATGTTCGATCGCACTTGTAATATATCCGTAGGGAAACGGTACTGCCGTGTCCGGCCGTATTCGATCCAATAATAGGTGATGTTCGATCGCACTTGTAATATATCCGTAGGCAAACGGCACTGCTGTGTCCGGCCGTATTTTATCTAATAATAGGTGATGTTCGATCGCA
>NZ_JAUBTR010000003.1:160123-176924 GCF_036705045.1 Microcoleus sp. BR0-C5 | reverse complement strand
CTTGTAATATATCCGTAGGGAAACGGTACTGCCGTGTCCGGCCGTATTCGATCCAATAATAGGTGATGTTCGATCGTACATTTTTGTAATATATCCGTAGGGAAACGGCACTGCCGTGTCCGGCCCCAATATCACCAACCAATCCCCCCAATCCAATCCTGCACCGCATTCAACAAATCATCTCCATCCACCGGAAAACCTGTTAACGGCAATTCCAGCGGTGGGTTAAGCGTGCCATGCTTGATAAAAGTCGGGGTAAGTCATATTTTCGGCACACTCCCAGATGACTCCGTGACATCTTTCATTCCGACCAAAATCATTTTTGTAGATTTCCGAAGTTAGGCATTTTTTTAAACCTGAAACTGCGGTGGCGAAGTGTTTACCTTTCATGATTTTCAGTAAGCTATCTGCCGGGTCAAAAATAGAAGATTTAGGGTGATAATTAGGAATCAACTCTATTAAAGTCGCGCTCGCAACTGAGTTACCTATGTCTATTTTACCTAAGCTAGATGCCGCTCGACACAGGGTATCTGGATTACCTGAATTGCGGATTAACTCGACTAAGGTGGCGATCGCAACTGGGTTATTGTTGTCTATTTTTTCCAAAAATTCTGCCGCTTGAAGCCGGGTATCTTCATCACCTGAAGTGCGGATTAACTCGACGAAAGCGGCAATCGCAACTGGGTTATTTTTGCCTATTTTTTTTAATCTATTTCCCAATTCCCACAGATGATAAGCATTCTGCAAAGTGCCGAGCAACTCGACTAAAGTGGAGATCGCAACTGGGTTATTGTTATCTATTTCCCCTAAGCTAGATACCGCTTGAAGCTGGGTATATTCACCTTGAGAAGTACCGAGCAACTCGACTAAACCGAAGATTGCCTCTGGGTTATTTTTGCCTATTTTCCCTAAGCTTTTTATCGCTCGACACCGGGTTCTTTCATCACCTGAATTGCGGATTAACTCGACTAAAGCGGCGATCGCAATTGGGTTATTTTTGCCTATTTTACCTAAGCTATCTGCCGCTGACCACCGGGTCTTTTCATTGGAATTACGGGTTAACTCGACTAAAGCGCTGATTGCAACTGGGTTATCTTTATCTATTTTCCCTAAGCATTCTGCCGCTCGCCACCGGGTAACTTTTTTATTACCTGACTTGCGGATTAACTCGACTAAAGCGGAGATCGCAACTGGGTTATTTTTGCCGATTCTTGCTAATTTTTCTGCTGCTTGATAACGAGTATCTTTAGGACTGCAGTTGCGGATTGACTGCAATAAAGTTTCGATCGCTACCGGGTTATCTTTGTCTATCCTACCTAAAATTTCTGCCGCTCGCTCTTGGGTAACTTTATGATCTGAAGTGCGAATTAACTCGACTAAAGCGGCGATCGCAACTGGATTATTTTTCCCTATTTTCACTAAGCTATATGCCAATATTATACAGGTAGGTACGTTATACCGACAGAAATGCGGGTAGAAATGGTTATCAACTGAATTGCGGATTAGTTCTACTAAAGCTGCAATCGCTTCTGGGCTATCTTTGCCTATTTTCCCCAAGCTATATGCCACTCGCTTCCCGGTCTTTTCCTCAACTGACTTGCGGAGTAACTCGACTAAAGTGGCGATCGCTACTGGGCTATCTTTATCAATTTTACCCAAGATATCTGCCGCTTGCCACCGAGTAACTTCATCCTGAGAAGTATTGATTAATTCGACTAAAGCGGCGATCGTGTCTGGGCAATTTTTGCGGATTTCCCCCAAACTTCTTGTCGCTTCCCTCCGGGTATATTCATCACCTGAATTGCGGATTAACTCAACTAAAGCGGAACCCGCCTTTTCCCGATCCGTCTCTTTCAGAACTTCCCTTGCTCTATCGACAATTGGATCGAGAAATGTCCGCCAATCCTGTTTTTGCTTATTAAAATAACCAAATCCCCAAATAACAATCTGCGACACAATCTCATCAGCAAGACTACAATCCTTAAACTCAGCAATCCCCGCAGCCGCTAGAAAATATGCCCGATATCCATAAAATTTATCCCACCCAACCTTAAACTTAACCAACGCCTTAATAAACGCTTCCTTTTCCTCCTTCCCAACCTCCTCACGCCCCAACCACAGCAAAATAACCTCTTTCCACTGCTTCTCAAAAATGCGATATCTAGCATCAGGATGTTGCGGATTCTTAGGAAAGTGATTCAAGAAAAAGTGCCAATCCTCAACCGCAAACGCAGCAAAATATTCCTGAAACGTCGGATGGTAAAAAGCATAAATCCCCTCCGCCGTCTCCACATCTCTCGCGACTAAATTCAGCCAACCCAAACGACAAGCCAACTCAAACTGCGATGCACCCATCACCCGATATCCCACACTTTCTCGCAACTGAAACCGATCCGTTTCATTTAACATCCCTGAAAGTGCCAATTTCCCCAAAGCCGCATTCAAATCTTGCTGCTGAATCCTATTCAGGCGCGGTTTTTTCCACTGATAAAAAGTTGTCACAAACCGCTGATAAAGCTTCGCCTTAGTATCCGGTAAATCCCCATCCAACGACTGCCAAGTGCCGCACAATAGCGAACATCTCAGGGGATTTTTCACTAAATCTCGGATTCGCTCTTTCCCCGATGCTGCTAATGCTTCCCGTAGCTGTTGAGAAAGCACCCCCCCAGCCCCCCTTGCTAAGGGGGGAGTAAGAGTTTCATCTAATTCTGTACTCTCATCTTCTCTTGTCCCCCCCCTTACCAAGGGGGGGTTAGGGGGGGTTCCAAACCGATCAATACTTTCCCCATCTTCTCTTGTCCCCCCCCTTACCAAGGGGGGGTTAGGGGGGGTTCCAAACTGCGGGTTAGCGAGGGTTGAAAACCATTTATCGATAAACATTTCGACTTGTTCGGGATAGGAAAACTCCAGAGTGCGATAAGTATCAAAAGTATCCAACGCAGAGCCGATCGCATCCCAAACATTCTGCCGACAACTTAGCACAATTCGCGCCCTTTGAATACAGCCGCCCGTTCTAATTTGCCGCTGAATTTCCGCCAAAGGATTCCCATCACCCGCAGCCATCTCATCCGCCCCATCCAACACCAACCAAACCCGCTCAGCATTAAACTGTGCCAAAAAATCATCCTTAATATCCGCCGTCGCCTCAGCCTTCCCAACCCTCTTAATAGCCGCCAGCAGCCAACTATCAAATAAATAGGTTTCTAATTCCTTTCCCTGCAAATCCGCCAAGGATACCCAAATTACAATCGCCTCCGAAATTTCAGCCGCTACCCAATTCGCAATCTGCCGCAACAGGGTTGTTTTTCCCGCCCCCGGTTCCCCAATAATTCCTAACCGCTTGCCATTGCTTTTCTGGCTACTTCCTTGCCGCAGCACTTGTTCGAGAAACTCGCTGTGTTCAAATGTTTGAGTAACTTCTTTTTCCCGGTACAAATCCGAACCTTCCTCAGCCGCAACATCCTCGCGTCGCTGAGTCACTTTCTGCCGTTCCACCAATCCCAGCGGTACATAAACATCATCTATTTGATGGTTGCCAAAGGTTAGCTGATTGCTACTAAGTCGCTGCTGTTCTTTCTCGTCTAATATCTGCTGGCAAATAGCCTGCCAGTCAATCGGCACGTAAGCAATGCGGCTCTTTTCCACTATCTCCTCAAGCCAAGCATACATTTCTTGGGTTCTGATATCAATCCGCGTTAAAGTTTGCCCGGTAAATATCTGAAAAACCTTTTCATTTTCCTTGATTTCCCGAGCAAAGTATGCAGCTACCAAGGGCAATAAATCTTGCTCTAACTTAGTTTTGTAAAGTGTGACATCGCAATTTTCCAGGGCAACTTCCAGCAGTTTTTGCTTAACTGCTTCAACCCGATTCTGCTTTAACTCATCTGTGGCAGTCAGCAGCAATTCAATCTCATCTAAACCTGCAATCGGAATCCCAGACGGGACTGTTTCTTTATCAACCTTTTCTAATTCTGTTTTTAACTGCTTAATCTTCTTATCTAGCCATTCTAAATAAGGACGGTGTTGAGGTAAGTAAATAACGATTCCTTTAGAAGCCCTGCGAGATGGCTCAACCAATTCTTTATGACATTCTGAGGCGATTTGGTGTTGAGCTTTCAGGAAAGAAGTTTTTAGCGCTTTTTCTAAATCGTGATTGACAAGTTTTCCGTTTTGTGATAATTTTTTTATCCCAGTCAAACAGAGGTGCTTTGCTGCATCATTGGCTTGAGTCCCCACGATGGCTTGCCACACGACGGTGAAAAGCCCTCCCAATAGTAGCGCTGCATCTAGCATTTGACGGTTCTCCTAATTTTAGGCTCGAAGGGGTTTAGTTTGATTGTAGGCGATCGACTTTGGTTACGGGCGATCGACAATTGCTAAAATCATCACATCAAAACTTCGATCCTCACATCAAAAGTCGATCCCTACCACATTAGAATTTAAGCAAAACCTCCAACTATTTTTCTAGGATTACCACGAAATCCTCAATCATCACATCAAAAGTGCGAGCCAGCTTGTGGACTGCTGCAAAGTCAACCATTGCCATCCCCTGAGAACGGGCATAATTGCTAATGGTACTGTAGCCCACGCCCGATCGCTCCGCAACTTCCTTGAGCGTCCATCCCTTCTCGGCAGCCAACTCTCGAACCCGCAACCTGACTAAGCCTTTGCTCATATTCACTATTTACAAAATTTTGGATTTAGTATAATATATCAAAAAGCGATCGCCCCGGTCATTCGATTTTAGATTTTAGATTTTAGATTTTAGATTGACTCTAAAGATGAATCTGGGAGCTTGAACGTTGGTCTAAAACTTTGCGCCTCTCATGGCATAAGTCGGGGCTTGTCTCCGTTTTGCGGCGGAGTCAACGAAACTAAAGACGATCGCCAGTTAAAATTAATCCCGACCGATTATTGCTGTCTATCGCACTTAGCAGAGATAGATTTACCTACTACCACCAGATGCAACTACAATGATATCAGAAAATCAGCTAAGATCGTCAGAGATCGGCGAATCAAAAATTATTCACAAATCGTCGATCGTCAATCCGCGATCGAGATTTGTCACCGAAGAAACAGTGGCACTCCTGTTCAACATATCACCCGAACAGATATACCGGATCGATTGCTGCCACAACGTGGTGTATGTTCATGCCAAAGGCCTCAGTCGATTTGTCAGCTACGCCGATTTTCCGCCAATCCTAGAAGTAAAACCGCCCTGTGTTCAAGATTTTGTCGCATGGTACAAACGCTGGAAACGGACACAAGCACCTGAATTTTGGACTAAATTCTATACGTACAACTTCAAAGCGGCTGTTTCAGTGGACAGCTTGCTTGAGTGGGGTAAATTAGTCGCTACAGTGAAATCGGTAATTTCTGCCTCAGCGCTGCAACAGCTACGAGATGTTTACGCTCAAGAAAAAGCATTGATGGAGAATTTTTAAAGCAGGCGGGGCGGGTAAACCCGCAATTGTTGGCCACCAGCAAGATAAATGTAAGGTGCGCCGAAGCGCACCCTACGGGATAGAGGTTCTGATCAAAAATCTTCTTTACCTTCCAATCCCCACATATTGGAAACCAGCCGCTTCTAAAGCCTTCTTGTCTAAGAAATTGCGGCCATCAATCATCACCGGATGATTCATCAACTTCGCCATTTTCTCGTAATCTAAATTACGAAACTGTTCCCAGTCAGTCACCAACACCAAAGCATCGCAACCATCAGCCAGTCTTTCTGCATCGGTTTCTACCAGCACTCCCGACAAACCGTGACGCATCCCAGTTTGAGAAACAATCGGATCGTAAGCTTTAACTTTCGCTCCCAACCGATTCAAATTCTCGATTAAATTCAGCGCTGGAGCATCCCGCAAATCGTCAGTATCCGGCTTGAATGTTAAACCCAAAAGTCCGACTGTTTTACCTTTGAGAATCTTCAAAACGTGCTGCAACTTTTCAATAGCAATCAACCGCTGGCGTTCGTTAACTTCCACCGCCGCTTTCAACAAATGCGCCTCGTAACCGTAATCGTCTGCAGTGTGAACTAAAGCTGAGACATCTTTAGGGAAACAAGAACCGCCCCAACCAATGCCAGCTTGCAGAAACTTGTTGCCAATCCGTGAATCTAAACCGATACCTCGGGCAACTTGAGTAACATCTGCGCCGACACGATCGCAAATGTTAGCAACTTCATTAATAAAGCTAATCTTCGTAGCCAAAAAAGCATTAGCTGCGTACTTAATCATCTCCGCTGAACTGATATCAGTCATCACCACAGGAACTTCCGGCAAAGACTGATTTTCTGCAAACTTGCGATCGACAATCGGCCGATATAACTGTAGCATCATATCCATAGCCCGCCGAGAGTTGCTACCGAGAACAATGCGATCGGGATTAAAAGTATCGAAAACAGCACAGCCCTCCCGCAAAAACTCCGGGTTGCTAACCACATCAAATTGAACACCTGTTTTTGCTGCTACTTCCTCACCAGTAGCGCCATCACCGCTGTGAGGTTTTTGACGTTCCGCCAAACCGTCTAGTACAATTCTTCGCACCCAATCTCCCGAACCGATGGGCACTGTCGATTTGTTTACGATTACTTTGTAATCGCCGTCGAGGTGAGCTCCAATTCCACGAGCAACCGCTTCCACGTAGCGAGTATCGCTTTCCCCTGTAGGCAAAGGAGGCGTCCCCACGGCAATAAACAAAATATCCCCGTGAGACACTCCTGCTGCTAAATCCGAAGTAAATTCTAGATTGCCAGATGCAGATGCAGAGGACATTAATTCAGACAGTCCTGGCTCAAAAATAGGCGACTGTCCCGACTTCATTAATTTAACTTTTTCTTCGTTGTTGTCTACGCAAATCACGTGGTGGCCGATGTGGGCCAAACAAGTGCCGGTGACTAAGCCAACATATCCTGTACCGATGACACAAACCTGCATAGAAATCTCCTCAAAGCTAGTAAAAAAATCAGATGGGATGTTGAAAGAAGAAGGAAGAAGGGAGAAGGCTTTAGTTATCTAGGAGAGAAGGAAAAAACAGCTTGTAGGGGTAGTGCTACCCCTACTCCCCGTGCCTACCCCTAGCGAGGGCAACCACGGGGGGTTTGCCCCTACAAATCCCCAGTCTCTACTTTTGGTTTCCCTCAATGCGATCGCGAAAATCCTTTATAGTCAACTCTAAACCTTGATCCAGCGGCACAGTTGGCTCCCACCCCAACCAAGTTTTAGCACGAGTAATATCCGGTTGTCGCTGTTTTGGATCGTCTTCCGGCAGCGGTTTAAAGATAATTTCTGCCCCTGGATTAATCGTGTTTTGAATTTTTTGTGCCAGTTCCAATATAGTGTATTCGTCGGGATTACCCAAATTCATCGGCCCGATTTTGTCGCTATTCATCAAACGAATGAATCCTTCCACCAAATCAGAAACGTAGCAAAAACTCCGTGTTTGGGAACCGTCGCCGTATACAGTCAGCGGTTCGTTTCGCAAAGCTTGAGCAATAAAATTGCTCACTACTCTGCCGTCATTTTCCAACATCCGGGGGCCATAGGTATTATGACAGCAAACGCAGTAAGTACCTCCTACAAAATTCTCTCCGTCGGGAACAGAAAAGTCGTATACATCCTCATCGATTTCAAACTCTTCTATGGCTTTAACTTTTGCCCAAGCTAAATCCCCTGTGATTTTAGCTTGCAGTTTTTGTTTAGCATTAGCAAGATTGAGAATGCTGTACTCGTGCAACCCTTGAACCGTTATCCGGTAAGACTTGTATTTTTCGCTGTCTCCTTTTCTGACTGTTGTCTCGAATTCCGACACACTTCCAACTATCCCGAATTTAGCTAGAATTAGCACCAGTTTTTCAATGATTTTTTGGCTGGAACTGTTAAACACTAGCAGCGAACCCGTTGTTTTCGCGTCGTGATTCCCGTCGCCTTCCCAGAAACCGTGTAAAAAGTGAACTAACTGTTCTTTGGGAAGTTGCAAAATCCAATTGGGTATATCTTTTTTGGTGCTTAATTGTTTGCCAAACCCCAAAAAATTGACAACTAGATCGACTATTATTTTTGACCTGACGTTAACCGATGGCGCTCTTTTCTCCTCTTTGTCAAATCTGATTTCACACTCGCAGCCAAATAACTCTCGCGTCACCCGGATCAGCTTTTCCACATATTTGACATTTGAGCTAAATACGAGCTGGCGGTCTTTTTCTGTATGAACCAAACAGCCTTCTGCTAAGTAAAATCCCAAAAACCACAGGAAATCACTGACATTTTTGATGTAATTGTTGATTGCTTTGACGGATTGATAGCCAGCTATTTTGTCTTTTTGGGTCAAAGGCAATCCCAATTCTTGCCAAAGTTGCCAGGGAATTTTGTTGCCTGCTTCGTATTTTTTGATGGTGCTGAAGTATTGGCGATTGCTGATTCCTTTTCGAGCGAAATATCCATATATCTGCTCTCGGAATTTTTCTAAGTATGCGATCGCATCCTCGCTGATTACCCACAGCCCTGGTGCATTAACTTTATCGCTGATGTAAAAAGGTTCCAAGGGACGATCAATAAAAGGAATGTAACTGGGAACAGCTACATCATCCCCAACCTTTAAGTCTTTGCCAAATACGGCTTGAGGCAACCCTTGGTTGTCGCGAGTAAACAAACTGTGGTCTTCAGTAATTTTTACTTGTTTGCCCCAGGTTGTTGCAATTTTATACCCTTTCTTCGTCACTTTGTGTTTCCAAATTGCCGAGATTGGTTTTAAGCGCATTTTTCCCTGTTCGTCAAAGCAAGGAACTGAAACATTTGATATGTCACCTCCGATCCGGCTGTAGCATTCCTCAAATGTTTCGTAATAAAGTCGATCTGCTTTGTAATAGAGAACTTTTTGATCGCCTGTCAAACTGTTAAAAATTCGCACAACTCGAATGTCTACACCATTTTGACGGTGGTAATCAAAAGATAAGGTTTCAGCTACTCGCTTGCCTTCATCATAACAGCTCCGAATTCCGATACAATTAACGTTGCCGCGATAATCTTCTGTTTGCGGATGTACGTCAGGATCTCCGTACACTTCGGAAGTGGAAGCGAGAAAGAATCTTGCTTTTACCCGTTTAGCCAATCCCAACATATTCATCGTGCCGATGACGTTTGTTTTAATGGTCTTGACAGGGTTGTACTGATAGTGTATGGGGGAAGCGGGACAAGCCAGATGGTAAATCTGATCTACCTCTAACCGAATCGGTTCCGTGATGTCGTGGCGGATCAGCTCAAAATACGGGTTGTCCAGCCATTTGAGGATATTGCGTTTAGTCCCGGTGTAAAAATTATCCAGGCAGACTACCTCCTGTCCTTGGGCCATTAAGCGATCGATTAGGTGGGAACCGAGGAAACCCGCACCGCCTGTGACTAAAATTCTCATTGTGGAAACTGCCGTTCTGTTTAGGGGTAGGACTGTGGTACAAAAATTCAGTCGCTCGAATGAAACTTTCTAATAGAATAACAAAATTGCGATCGACAATGTAAAGACTTATGCGTCACTTTTATAAAATCTTTAATTAACTTAGCATTTGCAAATACTTTGAACAAAGTGCTATAATTCGCAAATGTCAGTAGCAATTTTTATTTAAGTTTCAATTTTTCCGAAAAAATACTGTTGACAATAATTCTGTTTTGAGTTAATGATTATTGGTTGTTTGTTATGCGCTAGCTTCTGTGTTTAGTTATGTAAGGGTTTACGCATAAATACCCAAAAAACCGGGTTGTTCGCGACTGTTAAAGCGTCAATGAAGTATGTCCGTAAACAACCAGATTTCTCAAGGCTAAAAAGCAGTATCGCTGTCTGCTCTTGGTGGAATCTCAGCAGCAGTTAAAGTCACGATTTTACCGTCACGCCAGATACTAATTGATTGTCCTAGTCTGCATTGTTTTTCATATGCTTCGGCAATTGCTACTTTCACACCTGCATCAATTTTTTCATATAACTTAAGGAGTTCTTCTTCAGTCATTTGATTCCTAACCTATGCTCCATTCTCTTCAAAAAAAGCTTCTAAATCCCGATCGCCTCTGATAATTCTCATAATTTCAATTCCATCGTTCGCGATGCGGTAAAAGATAATGTAGTTTTGCACAGGAATACCGCGCAAGTAGGGGCGAAGTTGACTATAAGTGCGTCCCATCAGAGGAAATTGTGTCAAGTAGCGGCATTTTTTAGTGAATTCATCGATGAATCGTTCGCCTGCTTCAACGTTGCGTGCGACGAAATAGTCTGCGATTTCGTCAAGGTCGCGAATCGCTTCAGGTGAGATGATATATTGGCTCATCAGGGATTATACCGATCGAGCTTTGTGAAATTTGGCTCTAATTTGAGCGATCGCCGTTTCACCATCCACTCCTTCACCGCGATCGAGTTGTGTGGCGGCGATATCGATTTTGGCGCAAACTTCTTCTACCCAGCGATTGTATCGATCGCGTTTTTCCAGCAGCCGTAGCGCGTCAGCAATGATTTCGGTAACGTTGGTATAGCGCCCGCTAGCGAGTTGGGCTTGGATGAGTTGTTCTTGTTCGGGGGTGAGGGTGATACTCATAGGTAAAGATCGGCTGGCTATTGTTTTATTGCAGTTCGGGGGGATTGCACGTTTGTCTCTATTCTATTCTATTCTATTCTATGAGTGATGCGTTACGTTGCACTAGCAATACCTACTACTATTTATCGATCGCAATCGCTAGTTCGTCGCGAATTTGAATGGTAATTCTTGCTATTGTTTTTAGTCACTGATGCTCCGATCGAATCATAGCACAATAGAAGCGCGATCGCCCTTTTGTGAGAAATGCAGTGTGCGATCGTCCCGCGCGATCGGGTAAAGGTGCGATCGCACTTCCTGATTTTAGTCGCTTCACGCTACCAATCTGTTGAATTGTGGCAAAATTTTAGTTACCGTTGTTATCGTTGATGTCGAGATTTTGTATTGAGAGTTCTGAATCTGGTGAAGTAGGTATTTGCAGCTTGAAAACAATTACTATTTGATTTTTCTCAATACTTATATTACTTATATTAACTACACTATTTTCAGGTAACAAATTACTGACTGGCAATTTAGCAGACGACTGAGTTTTATATCCAGCATCCTCCAGCCATTCTGTAATATTTCTCCAGTTTTCTATCTTTTCAATGCCTTTACCCACCAGACTTTTAACGTACTTATATAAGGTAGCGCATAGGTCAGTTTCAACTCCCTTGGGGGTTTTTTGGAGCTTTTCGGCGATTTCAGAGGGACTATAACCGCAGAGTAGACCGCGAAGGTGTCGTTTTTCCATTGGGGTGAGGCGTTTTCCCTTGGCTGAGGCTAGGTCTGCGTACAGAGTTTCTAAGTCCCAGTAGTTCGCGGCTTCGGTAAATTGCTCGTCGGCTGGCGGCATAGGGGAGTGGGGTAAAATTTCCTGATGAAAGTCTAACATAATTACTGATGAGTGTCAGATAAAAGCTGAGATTGGCTAGGTTATTATTAGTAGAGTGTGTAGCACCTATGTGAAATGAACTACCAAAACCATATTACAGTTGTAGGTAAAATTTCAGTAATTCTGCTGGTTTTGGTATCTGGATGCAGTGGCTTTGAGAATACAAGTAATCCTAATACTGTTTCAAGTCAAGTTCCTACACCTACTCCAGCTCCGACGCCCACTACTGCTTCTACACAAGCGCCCAATCCGTTTGAAAGTGTTTCATTTCCTCTTGATGCTTGCGGTGATAAATTGCCAGATGACCAGAAAGTTTATCCGGTAAGTTTGTATCCGGTATTTCTGGAATACAGTGAGGAAAAGTTAACTCAAGTCAAATCAAATTTTTGCCGGGACGCTATTAAAAAGGTTAGGGAAGCTACAGGAAAAGATGAAATACAGGTAGCATCATTTATAGGAAATGAACGCGCTAATCAGTTCAAAGAATTTATGAGCGCGAAAGTGGGAATAAGTGGAAGTATAGGACAGCCTACTGTGATAGCCGCAAAGAGCGGTCAAACTCCAGTAGCCCCTACTACGCCTCAACCAACCTCTACTCCTGACGAATCCCTAATTACTTCATCATCGGATTTTAAAGCGATCACTATTAAATGTCGAGAAAAGCCAGCCGGAAAGTATATAGACTTAGAATTTGGAGAGTGTCTGCTTTCAAGCATTGCTCTAGCAAAATCTAAAAATTATAGTACCAGTTGGTATGAAGCCAGCATTGGTGATAACAAATTTGAATTAATTGGTCCGAGCGGAGAACTTTTGCTTGAATTACCGAAGAGGAATTCTTCATCAGATGAAGCACCAACTTATAACTTAATGGTAAGACGATTGACCAGTGAACCAGTGAAAACAATTACAGTTAATTGTGCCGATAAAGTCAGAATAATTTGGGGAATCGCTATAATTCCGAAATGTACCTCTACTGGAACTTATATCGATCTAAAAACAGGTGATGGTTATGGCTCCAATTCTTATCCACTAATTGTGAAAACAGCCAATGGCTCTCCTATGCACTTTAACAATAATATGTTTGAGTGGAAAAGATGGTCTGTCACTTCAGATGCTCGCCAGGTAAATTTGACATTCTCAGCAAGTAGGTAAATTCTAAAATTTAGATAGATCTAAAAACAGGTTATGAATAAGCTAAAATTTCAACACACAAAAATGACCAAGATGCAACGCTTGATATCTGGCTTCCTCACTGTCGCAGTCCTAGCTTTGGCGACAGATTTAGTACAAGCTCAAAGGCAGCGACCGCGTGGGGCTGGTTCTTTAGGTGAGATGAAGTGTCAGCAAATAAAAGGAGGAGTTTATGATGCCATAAATGAAGATATTCCTATAGGGCTTGAAATTTATAGGGCTGTCGCTTATCTGGGAAACGCCAGATGGATTTATGACCGTCCGGTTCAGGTAGCTTGTAGATTGGCTGCACCAGGAGAAAAGCCGAGATTCAAAACTTTAACTCTTGCTTTTGGTCTACCTGATAATGTTTCTAAAGGAGCTTTAGTTCGCTTATCAATCTACAAAGATGGAAACTTTGCTGGGTACAAAGATGTAACGTTCGGAGAGAAACTACTCTGGCCTATCAATGTCACGAACGTTCGTAGTATTGCTTTAGAAGGAGAGTGTAAAAGACCCTCAGAAAGGTCAAGCAGTTGTCCAGCTATTTACTTTTATCAAGACATTTTAGAGTAATAAATTTATGAATCGCAGAAAATTTATTCAATACAGCGCATTAGGTAGCACTTCATTTATTGTCAACTTAGGTTTGCACAATCCCCAAAAAGCCGATGCTTTTTTATTCTTATTAGCTAATCCTCTGTTACGCCTTGTTTTGGGAGGATTGGGCAGAGGTGCTTTTTCGTTTTTCCAACACCGAAATCAACAATGGTTTGACAAACGCTTAGAAGTGCAGTTAGCGCAACGTGAATTTCTGGAAAGACAGTTTACAAATGTGGCTGTAGCTGAAGTTAGGAGTCCTCAATATACTGTAGTAGTCGGCTCGGAACGCCGCGAGTCTTTAGGCAAGAATGCTGTCCTCGCTTTTCCTCGAATAGAATACGATAGACCAACTATGTCAGCCTTTTCTGGTGCGGCTTCTATTGGGATGTCTATTGCAGCAATGTATTTGCGAGAGCATCAGAGGTTGAGTTTTGATGAAGTACAAGCATCTGTTTTGCCGCGAGTGCGAGGGGGCGCTAGTTATGCTGATTGGCGGAGTTGGGACTCGACTAGCTTTAGATATTATCCAAATAATTACTCGGATACTGGAGTTAGGATTCGCTATGATGCTGTTGAACCCCGTCGCGGCGGTTTCGGCATAATTGAAGTTACAGTTGACGCATATCGTCCGATCGTAATTCCACAAATACGAGTCAATTACGCCTAGCTAATAGTTGCTACAAAGTGCGATCGCCCTTTACACCCAAAAAGTGCGATCGCCCATATCTACCGAAAAAAAATCACAATCCTAAAATGAGTTAATGGTACAATCCTAAATCAAATACCATTTAGCAGTAAACCACTTATTTTGAATAATGGCAGAGATACTTCTGAAGACACCCCTGAAGTTATAGAACAGGATATAATAGACCAAACGATAGAAGTAGGAAGTGGTTGTGACTGGACAGGCAGTGGAATAGAACCCCAGTGGGATAATCCAAAATCCATCAAAGCCTACGATCATATCGATCGCCATCACGGCCCAAAATTGAAACCCCTTAATTTTAGAGGCAGGGCAGCATCCAAAAATCAGCCTCAAGGCCAGTGGCTAAATGCTCAAGACTGGGTAAAAGCTGAACAAGTGACACCGAAATACCCCGGTTGTTATATTATAAATTTTAAGCGTTCTATTGGTAAAGTTCACTATCCCGATGGAACAATTATTTAAAATGTTACCCATGCTTTTATTAGAAGGAAACCAGATGGAACATTCAAATCTGCTTATCCTGTTCTCAATAATGCCACGCTGTCCTCATTAAATAGGAGCGATGAAGATGAATAAATATAGCAATTTTACAATCCACATAGAAGCACCTAATTGCGAAAAATATGCTGAGCCACCAGATGACTCATTAGGAGAACTTTCGCATTTTGAATTAGGGCTAAAACTATTTTGCTTTGAATGCGATAGTTTAGTATCAATAGAAATCGGTCAAGAAAAAGTCAAGGTTTTTTTAGACCCCGATATCTGCATGGTACTAGAAGATGAACTCCCCCAAAAACTTAGTGAATTATCACAAGGGAAACCCATCAAAATAGAATTTGTTGAAAGTGTTTGCCTCACTCTCGAATTACAGCCATTAGCCAACGATCGAATTAGCTGTAATTTTAAAGAATTTGGATATTTATCTCCAAACGAGTTTACCCTCAAATCCCGAAATCAACACTTTCAACTGCATAAAACTCAAGTTATTGCAGAGTTAAAACAATTTGTAGAACAACTGATGCAAATGGCGATCGATGGTGGCTACATCACTCCTGAAGAAAAGCAAGAATTTCTGATGCCACTCGGCAAAATTGTGCCTGCTTCGGCTATCTCGTCATAAAGGCGATCGACTTTAACTTCCAAAAGGGCGATCGCCCTTAATCTCCAAAAGTGCGATCGCCCTCGACAATTTGACTGTAACAGCCCTGGACTCACCACGATCGAAGAAACCGGGTTTTTTACTTAATCTGTGGACTACAGCGAAGGATTTTCGTGAAAAAACCCGGTTTCTGGCCACCCGTGCGTCCAGGACTGTGTAACTATAAAAGTCACGAAGTAAGCATAAGTGTGCATAAATAAGCATAAATCTGACTGTGCAGGCACGAGCTGGACGGGCGAGGTGGCACAATAGGGGAAACTTCCAAAAGATTGCAAGGCATGAGCGACAGCGAGCGGATTTCAGTGGTTTTGCCAACACAGGCTAAAAAGGATCTCGCAAAGTTGTGCGATCTCGAAAAGCGATCAATCTCCAACTTTGTCTACCTTCTGATTCAAGAGGCGATCGACCAAGCAAAAGCATCCGGCAAGCTCAAATCAACAGATGACTGAAACTAAAACTTGATTTATCGTGCTTAATTTTTAAATCGAGAAGTGCTAAACAAGTCGCCTACTTGGCTAACCAATCGGCTGATACTGAGACACTAACTCTTTGTATTTATCTCGATTAAAAGTAAGCGTCATTTTTCTCACCTCAGTCTAACTGAAACAAGAGATATGCTAAACTCAGAGTATCGTCACAGCCACAAACAGAATGCAAACCATTACTATCACAATTCCAGACGATCGCCTGCACAAGCTCCAAGAAATCGCCAACCGCCTCGGCGTTTCCCTAGAAGCATTACTGCTTGCGGGTGCTGAAAACTTGCTCGCACCACCCGAAGCATCCTTCCAAAATGCTATGGAATACGTCCTCAAAAAAAATGCTGAACTTTACCAAAAGCTCGCGTAATGCGCTATCTAACTTTAACTGAAGTCTTAGAACTTTATCGACGCATTATCGAGCAGTCGGGCGGAGCATTTGGCATCGCTAATTTAGGAGCCTTAGAGTCAGCTTTAGCTCAGCCGCGCATGACGTTTGGCGGGGAGGAACTTTACCCAACTATCATCGAAAAAGCTTCAGCCCTTGGATTTGCTTTGATTAAAAATCATCCTTTCTTAGATGGTAACAAACGCATCGGTCACGCAGCAATGGAAGTCTTTCTAGTTTTGAATGGCTTTGAGATTTCTGCACCTGTGGAAGAGCAAGAACAAATTATATTACAAGTCGCATCAAGCGCGATCGCCCGCGATGAATTTACTGAGTGGCTGCGCTGTCATATTGTTCCTAATTCTATTTGATAAATTCTGGCTCTGAAAAGTAAACTTTATTATGCCACAGTGCGATCGCCCTTAATCCCCAAAAGTGCGTGAAGCGTAGTTATCCCGTAGGGAATAGCTCTTAATCTAACTTCCCTAACTCTTTGTATTTATCTGGATTTAAACACTCCTGGACGCACTCCGACAAAGAGTTTCTGGACCCCCACAGGGACGGGCAAGATGCCCATCCCACAAGAAAACAGACTCTTTGTGGAACAGGCATCTTGCCTGTTCTAGATGACTGCAAACAACTACAAAAAACAGACTCTTTGTGGAACAGGCATCTTGCCTGTTCCTGACAAAAGGCCACAAGAAAACTGAGTCTTTGTGGAACAGGCATCTTGCCTGTTCTAGATGACTGCAAACAACTACAAAAAACAGACTCTTTGTGGAACAGGCATCTTGCCTGTTCCTGACAAAAGGCCACAAGAAAACTGAGTCTTTGTGGAACAGGCATCTT
>NZ_JAUBTR010000003.1:0-160023 GCF_036705045.1 Microcoleus sp. BR0-C5 | reverse complement strand
CATCTTGCCTGTTCTAGATGACTGCAAACAACTACAAAAAACAGACTCTTTGTGGAACAGGCATCTTGCCTGTTCCTCACAAAAGGCTACACATATTACGAATCCCGATCGAGCTTCAGCACAGCCATAAAAGCCTCCTGCGGCACATCCACAGTACCCACAGACTTCATCCGCTTCTTACCCTTCGCCTGCTTTTGCAGCAACTTCTTCTTCCGCGAAATATCACCGCCGTAACACTTCGCCAACACATCCTTCCGCAAAGCCGGAATGTGCTCGGAAGCAATCACCTTAGCGCCAATTGTCGCTTGAATGGGAACCTTAAATTGGTGGCGAGGAATCAACTCCTTGAGTTTTTCCGTCAACCCGCGGCCCACATTGTAAGCTTTATCGCGGTGTACGATCATCGCCAAAGCGTCAACCGGATCGCCATTAATTAAAATGTCCATTTTCACTAACGGATTTTCGCGATAACCAATTATGTGATACTCCATGCTCGCATAACCGCGCGATCGCGATTTCATCTGGTCAAAAAAGTCCGTCACCACCTCCGCCAAAGGCAACTCGTAAACCAGCGTAGTTCGGCCTTGACTCAGATACTTCATATCCATAAAAATGCCCCGCCGACTTTGAGACAGTTCCATCAGCGCGCCCACATAAGTTTCCGGCGACAGCATTTCTACCCGCACATAAGGTTCCTCAATTTTCTCCCGATACTGAGGATCGGGCAAGTGGCTGGGATTGTCAATTGTTAAGACTTCTCCTTTAATAGTTGTAATTTGATAAACCACAGAAGGAGCCGTAACAATCAAATCCAAATTGTATTCTCTCTCCAGTCTTTCTTGCACAATTTCCATGTGCAGCAAACCCAAGAAACCGCAGCGGAAACCAAATCCCATCGCACTCGAAGTTTCCGGTTCGTAAGAAAGCGCCGCATCGTTGAGTTCGAGTTTTTCTAAAGCTTCCCGCAAATCGGGAAATTGGTCAGCATCGATCGGGAACAAGCCGCAAAAAACCATCGGCTTTGCTTCTGTATAACCCGGCCAAGGCTCCGGTGCAGGCTTTTTGACCAAAGTAATCGTATCGCCAACGCGAGCATCAGCTACGGCTTTAATTGCCGCGCCCAGATAACCAACTTCCCCCGCGTGCAGTTCGTCTACTTGAACTTGCGTCGGTGAAAGGATGCCCAATTCATCAATGACATATTCCTTGCCCGAAACCATCAACAAAACTCGATCGCCCTTTTTGACACTTCCGTCCATCACCCGGAAATACACAATTACCCCGCGATAAGGGTCGTAATAACTATCAAAAATTAGCGCCCGCAGCGGTTTGTCAACAGTATCCTGCGGTGGCGGCACCAATTCCACGATCGACTCCAAAATCTCATCTATACCAATTCCTTCCTTAGCCGAAGCCTCAATCGCCCCGCTACAGTCCAGACCGATAATTTCTTCAATTTCCCCTTTTACCCGTTCCGGTTCTGCCCCCGGCAGGTCAATTTTATTTAAAACTGGAATAATTTCCAGATTGTGTCCCAAGGCAAGGTAGACATTTGCCAGGGTTTGTGCTTCCACGCCTTGAGATGCGTCTACCACCAGCAGCGCCCCTTCGCAAGCAGCGAGCGATCGCGACACCTCGTAAGAAAAGTCCACGTGTCCGGGAGTGTCGATCAGGTTGAGCACGTACTCCTGACCGTCCTTGGCAGTGTAATTCATCCGAGCCGCTTGCAGCTTGATCGTAATGCCGCGTTCGCGTTCGAGATCCATATTGTCTAAAAACTGCTCCTTCATCTCCCGTGCCTGCACAGTCCCAGTCGCCTGCAACAGGCGATCGGCCAAGGTCGATTTTCCGTGGTCGATGTGAGCAATAATCGAAAAATTACGAATGCGAGATACAGGGACGTTAGTCATGTTTTTTATCGAAGAGCTAATCGGCAAAGGATACTTTTTGTTGTATGATTACACAAGCAAGAGTAGAGTGCTTACTTCAACCTCTTACTGGGGATTGAGATGAAACCACAACTGAGGCAAACCTCAAGAGTATCAGTTATTAGCCTTTCAAGTGTCCGATCGAGCCCGGACACCCAAAAGGAAAAAACTTTTCTCTCTCTCATTGTACAGAAAGCGGTTAAGCGGTTGAGGAAAGGTTGGGTGCAAATCAGGGACTGCCAATATCTAGTCCAGTCGGTTGTCATCAAAAGAATTGAAACTTAAGAATTAAAACTAGGATTTTTAAACTATGAGCGAATCAAGAATACCTTCCCACAGTTCGTCAGAAAAAGTCGAACTGTCCATCCATATCGATCCTGAACTGCTAGACCAAATTAAGCACTTGACGAATGACCCCAGCAAAGTCATTGAAACAGCAATCAAGCAGTGGCTCCGAGGCGAGCGCCGGGAAGACGAGCTGGCTCTGAGTTTACGCCGCAACCCCCCAGTCCCGCCGCGTGGTGAATGGAACGACTGAGGTGCTCTCGCCCCAGACGGCGCGCGCAAATCTGCAGGCTGTGAAATTTAGATCGCGCGGGCGATCTCCTGCAGATTTCGTGGCTAAAGCTACAGGTGGTGGGCGAGTGAACTCGGCTAAATCACAACCTCGGAACTATTCTAGGTGAGGGAAAAAATGCGTGAGCCATTCCCCGACTTGAGTTGTTCGCAGCCTCATATTTTGGCGTAATTTTCACACTTGATAGTTAATCGGTGCAGATTCCTAATTTCTCAATCTTAATTTTTATCTTTAAATTACCCAAAACGGCTGAGAACGAATAGTTTTGAGTTTTGAGTTGAGTTCAGAATTAAAGAATTAATATTTTATGAGTTCATTAATCACTCAAAAGTCAATAGTAGAAGCCTAAAAGTTTTGCAAATTGTGAGTTTTGAGCGATTAATGTTTTAATTAAAAAGCCAACAACTTTTTAATTGATTAATAACTCACAAATTAACAGTAGAAGCCCCAAACAAGGGGGAGTATTGAGTTCTTTATTAAAAACTCAATACTCAAAAATCCGAACTACTTTCATCCCCTACTCTGATGGACTCTAACACAGATTTCCGGCGATCGAGCCTCGCCTCTACAGTTTTTTTTCAAGAGTTAGGGGCAGAATTAGTATTTACCCAAGACGCCTCTGGTCGATATCTATCTTTTTACTGGCAAAAAGCCGAGCAGTACAACCTTACAGCAGAACAAATTGTCGATCGCCCCCTCAGCGAAACCCTGCAACCCATCCCCCCAGCGCCTTATCTCGATATCCTGCGGCGGGCGATCGAAACCCTCGTACCGCAAAGGTTCAGCTATCCATTTTGCCACGCCGGACAATATTTTCTCTTCGATTTGACACTCACTCCGGCGATCGACTCAAACGGCAAAGCTACAAAAGTCTTAGTTATGGGAAGGCTGCTGTCTGACAAACCCACAGACAGACGGCCCGACTCCCCAGAATTCATGCTCTATCGAGCTTTGCCATCCCCCTTGGACGGCCGTCAACAAATGTCGCTTCCAGCGAGCCGTATCCCCGGTCGATCGCTCCCTCCCTACTCGGAAATCGACCGTAAAATCATCTCCCAAATCGCTCAAAACCTGCACAAAACCCTCGATCTCGCCACCATTTGGCAGCAAACTGTTAACAGCTTGGGTCAAGTTTTAAACGCGAGTCGCTGCATCATCTGTTCCTACAAAAAAGACAGCGAAAATCTCGAAACATCCCCCTTCCTAGCCTCCGAAAATCAGCAATATTCGACCGCAGCAGCAGCCGAATTACAACAGTCAATAGCTAGCTACCCCTCGCCCCCGCTTTCCCCAACTCAAATCGAAAATCTCCAATCGAAAACTTTTAAAGTAGTAGCTGAGTACCGCCAAGAAGCTTACTCTTCTATGCTGGGATTAGAACTGCGCGCAGCCGAACAGCCGGGGTGGATTCAAACTTTAGCCACCTTAAAACCAGTAGCAGTCGATTACGCCTCCCCCGCCGCCGATCCCTTCCACCGCCATTCCGTGCTCGTAGCAGCTACCTCCTATGAAGACCAACCCAATGCACTGATATGTTTGCACCGCTGCGGCAGTTCCCCGAAATGGAGTCCAGTCGAACTCGAATTCGCCCGCGAGTTAGTCGCTCAAGTCGGCAGTGCGATCGCCCACGCTACACTTTACCAAGAATTAGAACAGGCTCGCGCCGAAGCCGTGGCTCTTTCCCAACTTAAAAGTCAATTTCTTGCTAATACTTCTCATGAACTCCGCACCCCCCTCAACGGCATCCTCGGCTTCCTAAAACTGCTTATGGACGGCATGGCAGATGACCCCGAAGAAGCGCACCAATTTATCGAAGAAGCTTACCGCTCAGCAGTACATTTGTTCAATGTGATTAACGATATTTTGGATGTCGCTAAAATCGAAGCTGGCAAAATGGAGTTAGACCTCGCTCCCGTCAAACTCGGTGAACTGTTGCAACAAGTTGAGGATTTTACACGGGTTCAAGTCGAGCAAAAGCGATTGCAATTTCAAATCCAAAAACCCCCTGTGGAGGACGAGATTATTTTGTATGGCAACTACCAACGCCTGCTTCAAGTAATCTTGAACCTCACGGGCAATGCAATTAAATTTACCGGGGAAGGGGGAATTCGCATCAGTGCCGAGGTTATTAAGAAAAAGGTGACTGTTCACAACCAGCAGTTCCCCGGAATGGTAAAAATTCGAGTTGCTGATACTGGCATTGGGGTTTCTCTCGACAAGCAAGATAAATTATTTGAGTCGTTTTTTCAGGTGGACGGCGATCGTACCAGACAATACGGCGGCACCGGTTTGGGATTGGCTATTTCTCAAAAACTGGTAGAAGCGATGGGGGGTACAGTAAATTTTTACAGTATGGGGGAAGGACTCGGCTCGACGGTTACTTTTACTGTGCCGCTTTATCAAGAACCACTATTTAAAAATTAATCATATCGATTCCGGTTGCACTCCTTATCATTGTTGACTGTTGACTGTTGACTGTTGACTTTGTGTCAAAAAAATGAAAATTGCGCGAATTATTTGTTGGCAGCTTAATTCCACTTTACGCCCCACGATGAAGCGCGGATTTGATATCATTCCGGCGCAGCCGGAATTGATATTACCAATTACCAATTACCCAACTGTACCTTACTCACTTAAAAATTCCTATATTCCTGTATTCGTGAGTTCCGTTTCGTGAATAAAAGTCATCGATAATTGGTAATTATCCTATAAACACAGTTCGATCGCCCACCAGCGTATCAATTTTGACTTTTATCCGTCGCCAAGCTCCCTTTTTGGGAGTTTTGGGATCATATTGATCACCCACGCTACTTCTGATCCCCACCCAGAATTGGCATAAATCAAATCCGGGGGATACGGATAACAGCTAATCTTTAATCTGTCGGCTGGAAGCTCACACCTCCGAGTAAACCCGCATAAACCGCCAACTTTACAAGAACTTCATGCCTACTTTTAGCACTGATTCAGCTTTTCAATCCCCTACTGTCAAGGATTTTTAAGAAAACAGGATGCTCTCTCTTCTATGTGAAAATCATAAAGATCTTGTAAAGACACCGCAAATACTTAGTAATGTTTGACGGTCTGTGGCAATATTTAAGTAGAATTACGTAATCCATAAGTCTGACAGAGGCTGGCTGGCAAATTCAGTAACTCCCAGCCCTGTTGCCGGAGTGGTAAACTTTTGCCAGTCTAGTAGAAAAAGGGTTGCTATGAATCAGCAAATATCAGCTCAATCGCAAAAGCTTTTACTCCAAATTGGCAGAAATATTCGTCGCACCTTGGATCTCAATACCATCTGGCAGCAAACAGTTAACAGTCTGGGAGAAACACTAGGCGTCAGCCGCTGTATCCTTTTTCCCTATGAAAGTTCTAGCCTGCAAGTTAAAGTAGCTGCTGAATACTGCCAAGAACCATTTTTACCGATGCTGGGAATGGAAATCTCGCTCACAGCAGCACCTCATTTCCTTCAAGCTCTAGCCACCCTCGAACCGGTGGTAGTAGAGTCCTTTGCAGCCAATGACTCTTTTGGGCAGCAGTCGCTGCTAGTGGTGGCTACCGCTTACCAAGAGCAACCTAACGGCATAATTAGCTTGCATCAGTGCAAAGGTCGATCGTCCGGGAAGGGTAAGACCGATCAACCTTGGACTCAATGCCAGATCGAATTCGCACAAGAACTTGCCGAGCAAGTAGGAAGTGCGATCGCCCTTGCCACCCTCTACCAAGAACGCAGCAAGCGAGTACAAGGACTATCCCAGCTCAAAAAGCAATTTTTGTTGAAGGCGTCCCACGAGCTCCGCACTCCCCTAAATCACATCATCGGCTATCTACAACTAACCATAGACGATCAAGCTGACGATCCCATAGAGGAGAGAGATTTTATCGAAGAAGCTCACCGTTCGGCTATCCACCTTTCTCAGGTAGTTTCCAATATCTTAGATTACATTGAGTTAAGTGAAGCTTGCCAAACTCACGCAGAGTTAGCCACTTTCAGGAGTCAGGAAAAATCTGGGCATCAGTAAACCTTCTAGTGGCGTATTTAACAAGTCTAATATTTACCGTGCCAACAATTTTTACCCAGGAAAAAGCTGACACTTTATCGATAGATTCCCTCAATAAATTCCATAGCTGGTTCATCAATTATTTTTAGGTAATTATAGTTTTACCCAGTACAACATATAGCGGTTCTCAAGCGTGGTGAAGTATGGGAGCGATCCCTATGCCTATGCCCACGGAGGCCTATGCCCACGGAGGCCTATGCCCACGGAGGCCTATGCCCTATGACCACCTCATGTTACTGAGAAAGGCTATAGCAACTACTACCCGTAGTAGCTCGGTGTATTCATCATATTATGTCCGCTCGAACGACTCCCATTAAATAGGTTATTTGACCGGAAAGGATATTGCAAGCATAAGATTACACTTTTGCACTTTTAATGCTCTTAACTTGTGCTTGATAGAATTACCCGCCGCCCTTCTTTTTCATAGTTTTTGGAGGGCTGACATAGCGCGCCCAAAAAGGTTCCTCCATATCTTTCATCGCTGCTAGTTTTTGGCGCTCTTCCTCTATGCGCTTGCGTTCTGAAAGATTAGAAAATATGTTGATACTGCCGACAGTCTGGCCACCCGCATCTCGCACCCGTGCGGCAAACAGCCAAACATCGATCGAACTACCGTCTTTTTTCAACAAAGATATTTCCAAACCGTTTTGCGGTTTGCCATTAGACGCAGACTTTAGCAGCCCGTAAAAATCTTGCTTTTGGCCTTCAGGAATATTCGGTAAAGGTTTCCCTAAAACCTCAGCCGCAGTCCAGCCAAAAAGTTGTTCGGCGGCGCGGTTCCAAACAACGGTATTGCCGTCATTGCTGGTACAGTTAATCGCCAGCGGCGCCGATGCTATCTGGGCTTGCAAAACTTGGTTAACGAGTTGCAGTTTCAATTCTACTTGCTTGCGATCGGTAATTTCCTGACAAGCGCCCCACAAACGGACAACCCGTTCCGCAGTTTTGTCCCACACCACTTGCCAGTAGTCCCGCACCCAGCGCACCTCGCCTTTTTGATTAATAATGCGATACTCATTAGCTCCAGTGCGGCTGAAAGTACAGCCTTCTAATTGTTTAATTAACATTTCCCTGTCGTCGGGATGAACGAGTTCCGAGTTCCACCAACCAAACGATTCTAATTCTTCAGGAACGCAACCAGTGCAGCGCTCAAAAGCTTCTGTCGCCCACTCGCAGGCGAACTTGCCGTCGGGCAGTCCCTTAAAAGAATAGGCAAAATCCGAAGTAATTTGCGACATAACTCTGTAGTGCAGTTCCGACTCTCTGACTGCGATTTCGGCTTGCTTGCGTTCCCCTATTTCCCGCGAATAAATTATAATTCCCTGCACACTAGAATCGTAAAGCAAACTGTTACCTACCGACTCCATGTAGATCCAAGAACCGTCAGCGTGGCGTTTCCGATATTCGATTGCCCCCCCAATTCCTGGAGATTCTAACAACTTACCAAAATACGTCTGCCAAGCCAGCAAATCGTCTGGATGGATTAACTCGCCGTGAAATTTGCCAATTCTTTCTTCTGGGTTGTAACCCAAAAGCCGCTGTAGGGATCCGCTGTGGTATCGAACTCGCCCGTCCGAGCCAACAATGCTAATTAGATCGGGAGAATTACGAAGCATAGCTTGCAGTTTGGCTTCACTTTTAGTTAATGCTTGATTGTCCCTGCGATGCTGGCTGATTTGTTTTTCCAACTGCTCCCGTAGCTGTCTGATTTGCCCTACTTGCTGGGCTACAGTCCGTTCCAAGAGGCGATTATTTTTTTCAATTTCAACCAGCTTTGCCGCGTTATTTGTGGCGCTTTCAAACAAGCGGCTGCCTGCCATTTCCTGTAGAGAATTTGATAAATTTTCCAAAGTCTTTGTGAAAATTGCCTGTTGCGAGTGTGGCAATTCCCTAGCTTGTTCCTGCAAGGTTTCTAAGTGTTTGTAGACAGTTTCTAGCATTTTATTAAGGGGGGAATCTAATAGTTGCCTGCGGGTGCAACCCCTAAAAAGCGGACACAAGTTTTTTCAACATAACCCATAACTAAGACTGGTGTGTGGCGATCGACCCATCGCGCTCTCAATAACCAGGCATTTTGGGACTTTCTCTTCAAATCATAGCAACCGATAGAGAAAGTAAATTCTTGTTGCGCCCTAATTGCCAGCCCAGCCGCACCCCCAAAAAGTGCTCGCCAGGAGTGCGGGTAACTCCCCTATCCCGTGAATGTGGGGCTTCTCGCGGTTAAGCTAAACTAGATGGGTGTCAAGAGAAAGAGGGATTTATGACAGAGCAAGCCAACGCTCGCGATTTGTTTCGCGCTGCTTACGAACACCGCTATACCTGGGATGCCAATTTTCCCGGTTACAGTGCCGATATTGAACTCAAACAGGGCGACGAAGTATATACGGGTCATGTTTGGATCAAACCCGACATGAGCGTGGAAGTCACCGGCATTGAAGACGAGGAAGTGCAGCAAAGCGTTTACACCCAAATGCGCGATATTGTTACCCACCGCAAGCGCTCGACATTTGAAAAATCTCACGGCAAAAATAGCTTCACCCTGGGCGAGAAGGACAGCACCGACGCTGTGGACATCTTGGTACAAGGCGACTCAATGGGATCGAATTATAAAATCCGAGGTCTCTCAATTTGTCAAGTCAGCCGGGTGATGGGCCGCATGGCTTTCGTAATTGACACGCACAAAAGCTTAGAGACACCCGAAGGTTCTTTGGCTACTCACTACGATGCCGTTTTCCGCAACCCCCAAACAGACGAAATTATCAAAGAACTCGAATTTGAAGATACCTTTGAGAAGATAGGCGACTATTATGTCATGACAAAGCAAGTAGTTCGATCGAAAGAAAAAGGTCAATTGACAACAACCGAGTTCAACTACTCCAACGTCAAACTGCTAGAACCAGCAGTAGTGTAGCGCGATCAAAAACCCGATTTCTTAAATAAAACGGGTTTTTTTGGATAACGTATCAGAATCAACTTGATTTGGCGGCAAGTAACGCTACGATCGAACGAGAGAGCTAATTGGGAGCGAGCATCAGCGTGACAGAAACCGGGTTTCCTGGCGCGGGCTCACCTGAGTGCCTAAGTCTTTTATCAAAAAACCCGGTTTCTTAAATCCCGCGCGGGTTGAGAATGCTGTCCTTGAGTCAAATCGAACTTTCATCAACTGCAAGAAATCATCACAGAGGCGAAATATGACACTAGCACTAACCAGAGATAACGTCGAAACAGTTCTCGATGAAATGCGCCCCTACCTGATATCCGACGGTGGCAACGTCGAACTCGTAGAAATTGAGGGCCCAGTGGTACACCTGAGACTACAAGGAGCTTGTGGCTCTTGCCCGAGTTCCACAATGACTCTGAGAATGGGCATTGAACGTCGCCTGCGCGAGGCTATCCCAGAAATTGCCGAAGTCGAACAGGTAATGTAATTAGTCAGTTGGCAGTTGACGGTTGAGGGTTGACTGTTGACTGTTGACTGTTGACTGTTGACGGTTGACTGTTGACAGTTGACTGTTGGCAGTTGGCAGTTGACAGTTGACAGTTGACAGTTGACAGTTGACTGTTACCAAATTTAATTGCCAATTACCAATTACCCAATTTAATTACCAATTACCAATTACCAATTACCAAATTCACTTACCAATTACCAATTACTAAATTCAATGTCTCATCCCCTTTATGTAGCCTTCATTTGGCACCAACACCAACCGCTCTACAAATCCAGAGTATCAGCTAGCGCAGGAACAGCCCAGTACCGACTGCCTTGGGTGCGCTTGCACGGAGTCAAAGACTACTTGGATTTAGTTCTCCTTCTGGCAAAATATCCCAAACTGCATCAAACCGTAAACTTGGTTCCCTCCTTGATTTTGCAGATAGAAGACTGCATCGCAGACAGAGCATTAGACCCTTACTTGACGGTGACATTAAAGTCAGCAGAAATTTTAACCATCCCAGAACAAGAGTTCATTTTAGAACACTTCTTTGACGCCAATTATCACACCCTGATTCAGCCACACCCCCGCTACGCTCAACTCTACACTCAGCGGCAGGAAAAAGGCATTCAGTGGTGTTTGGCAAACTGGAAATTGCAGGATTTTAGCGACTTGCTGGCTTGGCATAATTTAGCTTGGATTGACCCGCTGTTTTGGGACGACCCCGATATTGCAGGGTGGCTTAAACAAGGAGAAAATTTTAGTTTGGTAGATAGAAAAAACATCTACTCAAAACAAAAAGAAATCCTCGCTCGCATCATTCCCCAGCACCGTAAAATGCAAGCGGAGGGACAGTTGGAAGTTTCCACAACCCCCTACACACACCCGATTTTACCGCTGCTTGCCGACACTAATGGCGGCCGCATAGCTATTCCAAACATGACGCTGCCACAACACCGGTTTCAGTGGGAAGAAGATATTCCCCGACACCTGAGAAAAGCCTGGGAAATGTATCAAGACCGGTTTGAGTGCCAACCGCGCGGTTTGTGGCCGTCGGAACAAGCAGTCAGCCCAGAAATTTTGCCCTACATTGCCAAACAAGGCTTTAAATGGATCGTCTCGGACGAAGCAGTATTGGGGTGGACAATTAAACACTTTTTCAACCGCGACGCGACAGGGAATGTCTACGAACCAGAATTCTTATATCGCCCTTACCGTTTAGAAACTCCTGACGGCGATTTAGCCATAGTATTTAGAGACCACAGATTGTCCGACTTGATCGGGTTTACCTACGGTTCGATGGAACCGGAAAAAGCAGCATCAGATTTAGTGGGACACTTAGAAGCGATCGGCAGAACTCTCAAACACCGACAGTCCGACGGCCAAACAGCTTTAGAAAATCCCTGGTTAGTGACGATCGCCCTAGACGGCGAAAATTGCTGGGAATTCTATCCCCAAGACGGCAAACCGTTCTTAGAATCCCTCTATCAAACTCTCAGCGACAATCCCGATATCAAATTAGTCACAGTCTCAGAATTTCTCGACAAATTCCCAGCAACCGAAACAATTCCCGCAGCCCAACTGCACACCGGTTCCTGGGTAGACGGTTCTCTGACAACTTGGATCGGCGATCCCGCGAAAAATCGCGCTTGGGACATATTAGGGCCCGCGAGACAAATGCTGGCCAACCATCCAGAGGCGACAGAAGAAACCAACCCAGAAGCTTGGGAAGCGCTTTATGCGGCCGAAGGTTCCGACTGGTTCTGGTGGTTTGGCGAAGGCCACACGTCGAACCAAGATGCCATGTTCGATCAGCTATTTCGCGAACACGTAGCGGGAATTTACGAAGCTCTCGGCGAGCCCGTACCCCCGGAAGTGCGGCGGCAAGTAGAGGTGCACTCTGTTCAAGGCGACCACCTGCCGCTGAGCTTTATTCACCCGGTGATTGACGGTATTGGCAACGAACAGGATTGGGACAAAGCCGGCCGGATTGAAGTTGGGGGAGCAAGGGGTACGATGCACCGGAGTTCGGCAATTCAGCGGCTTTGGTACGGGGTTGACCACTTGAATTTTTACATTCGCGCCGATTTCAAGGCAGGGGTGCGGCCGGGAATTGATTGCCCTCCACAGTTAAATTTGTTCTGGTTTTATCCCGATCGCACGATGAACAACAGTCTGATTCCGCTGTCGGGTTTGCCTGACGAAGCACCCCTAAACTATCGATACCACCATCAGTTAGAGATTAATTTGCTGACGAAATCGATTTGGTTTCAGGAAGCAGGAGAGGGCGATGAGTGGCAGCCCCGCATTAGCCGCGCCCAAGTGGGAGTGGATAAATGTTTGGAGGTAGCAGTACCCTGGGCGGATTTGCAAATTATGCCCGACTGGCAGGTGAGGCTGATTGCGGTTTTATCGGATGGGAGTCGTTACTCTAGCTGTATGCCGTTCGATTCTTTGATTCCGATCGGAATGCCGTAAAAATTCATTAGTCATTAGTCGTCATTAGTCTGTAGGGGCGGGTTTCACCAGCTTTCATAGAACTGCCAGCCCAAATACATATAAACCCGCCCTCGCCAACTGAATTAGTCAACAGTGATTAGTCATTAGTCATTAGTCATTTTTTGAACCAACAAACAATTAAATAATTATCAATTATTCTTGAAGTGGGGCTTCTACTCTGGCTGCTAATGCCTTCATCATTCGGATCGCGTCCGGTCGATCTAAGGCTATAAAATTTGTTCGTAGTGAGGGCTTCATCCCTCATAAAAAAGAGGACTTAAGTCCTGACTACCAAACATATAATGGTTAATTTACCGGACATCATATCATTAGTCATGGGGAAATTAACAAACTAATGAGCCGCATTTTACTCTTGGTCGATCGCCACCAACAACTTAATTTGCCGATCGCCCACCTCAACACCGAGCATGAGGTGATCGTACTCGATCGCGCTTTAGAACCCAACTCCGAATTTCCCTTTCCCCAAATCGCTTTTGACTTGTGCATTCTCGACGAGGCAAATTTTGATCGCATCGGGCCGCTGGTAGAATCATTAAAAACTGCCGCCGAGCCGATATTTTTACCGTTCTTGCTTGTTAGTAAATCCCAAACGCCTGCTCTTTTTGAGCAGCCATTTTCGCAGCAGGCAAAACAACTCAAACGCAGAATAGACGATTTGATAGTAAGTCCCGCAGAACCAGTCGAACTGCATTTGCGGGTAGAGAATTTGTTGGCCCGCAGGTGGCTGTCGCTAGAACTCCACAGACTTCAAAAAGTAATTAAAGAACAGACTTTTACAGAAAGTTTGTTAAAGGACTCGTTGCAAACGGCAAACGAAAACCTGCAACGGGAAATCGCCAAGCGGGCGGAGGTAGAAACTGCACTGCGAGAAAACTCCTATCTCAACTCGCTGATCAATGCCATGCCAGATATTGTCTGCTTCAAAGATGGCGAGGGCAGGTGGCTGGAGGCAAATCGAGCGATATTGGAAGTGTTCGAGCTAGAAAAGATAGACTACCGTGGTCTCAAAGATTCTCAGCTAGGAGAACTCAGCATTTTTTACCGCGAGGCGCTACAGGCGTGCGAGGTGAGCGATAGAGAAGCGTGGGAAAAAGGTGAGCTTTCTAGGGGAGAAGAAGTGATTCTCCGCTCAAACGGTACTGTGAAAATCTACGACGTGATTAAAGTACCCGTATTTCACCCCGACGGCAGACGCAAAAGTATAGTGATTTTGGGTCGCGACATTACCGAACACAAGCAAACTAGAGACGAACTCGTGCGCTTGGCGTCGATTGTCGAGTCTTCCGACGACGGCATTGTCGGCAAAACCCTCGCCGGGACAATTCAGAGCTGGAACGCAGGAGCAGAGAAGATTTACGGCTACTGTGCTGCGGAAATCAAGGGGCAGTCGATAGAGATTTTAGCAATACCCGAACGCCCCAAGGAAATGCCCCAAATTCTCGAAAATATTAGGGCTGGAGCCAGCATCGACCATTACGAAACCGTGCACTTGCGGAAAGACGGTCAACAGATAGATGTGTCCCTGACGATTTCTCCAATTAAAGACGCTACTGGAGCGGTAACGGGCGTTTCGACAATCTCTCGCGACATCAGCGACAGCAAGCGAGTCGAAAAAGCCTTTGAACAACTCCGCCACCAAACAGAAATGATTTTGTTCTCCGCAGGAGAAGGAATTTGCGGGTTGAACAAACAGGGAAAAGTAACTTTTGTCAATCCTGCGGCGGTGAGAATGGCTGGGTGCGAATCGAAGCAATTGATTGATCGACCACTCTATGAAAGCTTACACCGTGCACAGGAAGAATGCTCAAGGGCGATCGAGCAACTCTCACCTGCAACAGACATCAATTCAGGCTCTGAACTTGTCCCACACTGCGCCGCACCGCAGGCGGGCAAACGGCTGCCGAACCGGGTAAGTTCTCAAATTTTAGCCACCTTGGAAGACGGAGAGGCGCGGCGCGTCACCGATGAGATTTTTTGGCGGCGAGACGGCAGCAGTTTTCCGGTTGAGTACGTTGTCGCTCCGATGCGAGAACAAGGCGAAATTATTGGAGCTGTAGTGACTTTTAAGGATATCACGGAGCGGCTTGCCGTCGAGCGCATGAAAGATGAATTCATCTCTGTTGTCAGCCACGAACTGCGGACACCCATGACCTCAATTCACGGCGCCCTCGGCCTCCTCAACAGCGGCCTGCTGGACGCTTACCCCCAGAAAGCTAAGCGGATGCTGGAGATTGCTGTCACTAACACTGACCGTTTGGTGCGCTTGGTCAACGACATCCTAGATTTAGAGCGGATGGAGTCAAGTTACAGCACTGCCATCAAACAAACTTGCAATGTGGCTGAGCTGATGTTACAGGCGGCTGACGAGATGCAGGGAATGGCTCAGCAGGCGGGAGTTACTCTGTCAGTGAAGCCTGTGAAGGCGCAATTGCAAGCTGTTCCCGATCGGCTAATTCAAGCCTTGACAAATTTACTCAGTAATGCTATAAAATTTTCTCCCTCCGGCGCTACGGTGTGGCTGAGCGGGGAGTTGACCCACAATCGGGATTTGACAGAAAAAGCTGGGTTGAAGTCGGTGTCGTCTCCGTCTTTGTTGTCTCCTGAGCCTGCCGCCGCCCATCCGCATTTGCCAGGGACGAGCTCGTGGTACATCGTGATTGCTGTGAAAGACCAAGGGCGGGGTATTCCGCCAGACAAACTGGAGATGGTCTTTGAACGCTTTCAACAGGTGGATGCTTCTGATTCTCGCCAGAAGGGAGGTACTGGTTTGGGGCTGGCTATTTGTCGCAGTATCGTGCAGCAGCACGGGGGGCGGATGTGGGTGGAGAGCGTTTTGGGGGAGGGCAGCACTTTTTTCTTAAGTCTGCCACTTCTGAGGGAGGGGCTGGCAACTGAAAGTTAATTTCTACGCAGGTGTACCCAAAGTTACTGATTTTGTGCAGATTGTTCGATCAAGTCATCGATAAACAATCTCAGCCTTTTCTGCAGTTTGGGGACTGCGGGCAAAAAGCACAATTTGAGGTCGAAAAGCGGCTGTTTTTGGGTGGGATATTTTACAGCAACTGCGCCAGACGGTTAGGAAGTTCTTAGTTGAAACCCTGGCTGTCGATGGCAACTTCGGTCTTCCTTGTTCCTTCTTCCTTCAACATTTGCTATACAGTTTTGAAATTTTACTGTAAAGTCCGATCGGGTAAGATAATTTGCTTTACAAAATATTCACATTTCACCTCTAATCTATGATCAGTTCTCATTCATAAAAAAATGTTAATTTTGACTGCCAAGCGCATCCTGGTTATTGACGATGCGGAAGATATTCGGGAAGTAGCTCAAGTCAGTCTTGAACTGGTGGGGGGGTGGGAAGTCCTGACAGCGAGTTCTGGCCGCGAGGGCGTTGCTAAGGCTCTTGCCGAACAGCCTGATGCTATTCTATTGGACGTGATGATGCCCGACCAAGACGGGCCTACTACTTTTTTACAGTTACAAGCTAATAATGCTACGCAGCACATTCCGGTAATTTTATTGACAGCTAAGGCTCTGGCTGGGGACAGGCGGATGTTCGCCGATTTGGGGGTGGTGAGCGTGATTGCTAAGCCTTTTGAACCGATGTTTTTGGCGGCTCAGGTCGCTGAAGCTTTGGGCTGGGAGCAAGAATAGGTCGCGCCCATGGAATTGTGCAGCTTTTAAAGCAGTAGTTTTGCAGGCAAAGAGAGTTAAAAAAACTTGCTTTCTTTGGTGGCGTTGCTGAGCTCGAATCGGGTCGATCGGACAGGATATATGTAGGGGCTTAGGCGCCGTGCCTTTCGTCCTGTCAGCTTAAGACTAAAAACCGCCGTCCGGTATCAGTTTCAACGGGAGCATCTCAATGAAAGCAGCCAAGCTAGAAATTGGAGTTTTGAGGCCCGAGGCTGCGAGGCAGGAGGAAAGAGGAAGAAGGAAGGAGCCAGAAGAAGTGTTTTTACAAATATGAGATGCTCCCAGTTTCAACCCTGTCGGTCTTGGGGTGAAATTGATACCAATTAGCGATGCCTAATTCCCTATTGCTAGTGCGTCTATTTAACCGGATTCGACCTCAGCCATGAACTGAATATTCCTGTGGATTTCTCGGACAAATATAAGCTGGCAGGAGTATTTTACTTTTTGTGACAACTTACTCGTCTTCATAAGTTCTTCAGGTTTTAGTTTTATGTTTAAGCAGAACGTCAGGGATCGCTCCTGACTGTTGGCAGACACATTGGGAGAAGACGACTATGCCCTCAGCTTACATTTTGCTACTAATAGTTTCTCTGGCAGCAGTCTGGATTTACTGGCAAACCTCTCAAGATATTTTTGTGCTTGTGGCTTGGGCCGGGCTCGGTTGTTTTATTTGGGGTTTCTCTTGGGCTCCTTGGAGCGTTCAGCTTTTGATTGTGGTGTTACTGTTGGGCCTCCAAAAGTGCTACTTGCGCGACGCCCAAAGCTGTGAGTGAAAGAGATTTGTTATTTTTGTGCCTGGAATTGAGATGTGCAGGCTTTCGTGAATCTCTCTAATGATTGGGTTATCGCTCCATATCTTCAAAAAAGGTTTAAAATATCATGAATAGTTGCCCTTGTTGCTCCTCTAAATTGCTCCGCCACGCTCGCCACAATCGCGTTTATTGGTTCTGCTCGCACTGCTGGCAGGAAATGCCCGATCTATCGGAGATGATTTTACGTAACAGCGTGCGGAATCACAAACGCGACGGTTTGGTGAAGGTGGCGACTTTGACTCCTAAATTGAGGATTTTTGATTCTGTAGAAATTGCTTAGTTTGCTGGAGTTAGTCTCGCGATAAATATTGAGACTGAAAAGATTTTTGTTTGTGTCCTCTGTGGGATTTTTTGATAAAAAATGCACTCATCCCCTTCCGTGTGAAGTGAAGGGGACTTCTTAGCGGGGGGATGAGTGCACTTGTGATGGGGTCGATCGTCCGACTGAATTTCAGCTATTGTATGCAGTTAAGCTGATTACATCAAACCGATTTGAGAGAGAATGCCTTGACCGGTGAGGAATTCGGTAGCTAGGCCGATAACGAAGCCCAACATTGCCAAGCGGCCGTTCCAGGTTTCAGCAAACTCAGTGAAGCCCAACTTTGCGTCTTTGTTTTCCATGACCAGAAACCTCGTTTAATTTCAACCTTATGTAACTAAACTTAACACAGCAGTACAAAGTTTGCAACATATTTTTACATTTACTGTTTAAATGCCGGATCTCAGCGGGATGGGCCCGCAGTCCGAGGGGCGATCGCATCGGAGGCGAGAAACCTGGTTTCTTCTTGTATTTTTCGTGACTCGTCGCAAAATCTCGTACAAACCGGGTTTCTGAGGTCAGGGCGCGTGGGTCGAAGGATGTCAGAAAAATAATTTTTAGTTAATATAAAATAGCAAAAATCTAGTGACACTCCGCCTGGGGTGCCCCGGAAGAGCAAACCCTAATTGTTTCGCACACAGCATCATTCCGGGGCACCATGCAATCTGAATCTATTAGATGCGAAGGTATTTCACAAAAATACTCATCACCTCACCACTTTTAGCAGTTGGTAGCAGGGGACTCCAGACACCAACCTCAGCGTACCCGCGCGCGTGGAGTAGGTAAATTGTACTCCTGACAGCTTGGGGAGAACCTATTAGCAGATGTTTGAGGGGTTCTTTCTCAGGATTTGCTGCGTCGGGAGTTAACAGGGACGCGGGAAGTTGAATGGCGTCGCTGCTGGAATTGGATAAAAAACTCTGTGTCACAGTGATTAAAGGCTTTTGCTAGTTGAGTGCTACATCCAAAAAATACAACACCCAGCCCGCTTGATACCACCAAATTAGTGTAAATATTCCCCTATTTTCTTAGATTTGTTTTTGATTCGTTCTAGTACCTCCTCCAAAAAATCTTCATTTTTGCCAGCAACCTCTATCATCTCTCGCAGCGTGTCAGCGTATGACAAGGTACGCTTGTGGTGGTCTGGCATTTTTTCAAAACTCGGCCCCCACCGCTTGACGGCATCAATATTAACGCCTAAAACCTTTACCAGAAGCAGGTTGCAACGCGCTTTGTAGCCTCTGGCTTTTTCTTCTTCTTGTGTGGCGTGGAACCACCGACGGCAAAAATCCCAAGCTTCCATTGACTCACTCAGCCAGCTAAACCATTTGTCGCGTCGCGACGTTCTGCAAGTTCGCAACATAGGGTAAAAATTACACTGTTTTAGGATTATGGTATCATCCCATTTGGTGTAATATTTCCCCTAATAGACTATAGCTGACAATTGGGACTTACCCACGGGTAGCCAGAAACCGGGTTTTTTTACGAAAATACTTCGCTGCATCCGGCACATTCGATAAAAAACCCGGTTTCTTTTGTCGGAGCGCATAAGTCCCGTTCATAAAATAAAGCTCAAAAAATAAATCAGATTACCCCTTGACATTTTAGAATTAATGCGCCAGCATCAAAGCAGTATAGCTGAGATAAACACCCTCATTCAAAAGCAAGGAGTGTTGGTTAAGTCGTCTCAGCGAGGATGAGCGTTTATTTCGGCTGGCACAACATTTGTTTAAATGTGTATATCAACGGGTTTTTAGAACCCCTAGCCGAAGTTTACGCATCGTATCGCTGAGACGCTAACCAAACAACTACAAACTAAATTCAGAGTTTGTTACTAGAGCCATTTGTTAAATGGGAAAGCTCATTTTTGAGCGAACCCAAAAACAATACTTCGTGCTAGATGGGTAATTTATTGATGCTGTCTGCTCACCCTTTTTTAGGAATGATCCAATGACAGACAATCATCGAACCACAGGCAAACAAAAAAGCCAGTCTCAGCCTTTAGTTTCCATTTATTGGGATTATCAGAACATCCCTGATTACAAACGAGCCAAAGATTTATTACTCTTTGCTAGTGGACTAGGATATGTAGTCAATCAAAAAGTTTACGACAATTGGAAACAAAGAAATAAGACTGCACAAGAAACTTTAGACTATCTAAAGTTTCAACGTTTTGATGTATCGCTAAACATCAAAAATGCTGTAGACTTTTATTTGTCAATGAACTGCTGTAGCGAGGCTTCAATGAGTTCATACCCACACACATTTATTATTGTGTCTGGAGACGGCTACGGTGAAATTTTGATTCACGATCTGCATGAAAAGGGGAAGAAGGTAATAATTGTTGCCCGCAAAGGTAATGATAGTTACAATCTCAAAAAGCTGGCCGATCGATTTTACTTGATCGATGAATTGCCGAAGTCGATCGAGACTTACAAACTGACTGCCTAAACTTCCTAGACATTCACCAGGTCGCAGATAGCAAAAATCCAGTTTATTTGATAAACTAGATTCTCCAAACCCACCGCTATTTGCGGCTATTTCATGTCTACTCCCGCAATAGCCCTCAACTCTGCCCAAAATGACAAGTATCAAACTCCTATGCAATTAACTCATCCAACAAAAGAGATACAAATGACCCTTCCCGAATTCAACAAGGAAAAACTGCTGCGCCAAGCACTAACCCATCGTTCCTACGTCAACGAAAACCCCACATTCCGCGAAGAAGACAACGAACGCTTAGAATTTCTCGGCGATGCTTTGCTGACTTTTCTCAGTGGCGAATATCTCTATCAGCGTCATCCAGAAATGGGAGAAGACCAACTGACTCGCCGGCGTTCTGCATTAGTAGATGAAAAACAATTAGCCAGATTTGCTACTGAAATAGGTTTAGACTTAAAAATGCGGCTCGGAAAAGGAGCTTATCGAGAAGGTGGGATTACCAATCCAAATTTGCTCAGCAGCACTTTTGAAGCATTTATTGGCGCTTACTATCTCGACACGCAAGACATGGACAAAGTTCGCAACTTTGTGCAACAAATGTTTGATTCTGTTCCCGAAAATGTTGTGGAAACTCGATCGACTGTAGACTCGAAAAATCGCTTTCAGGAATGGGTACAAGCCAACGGTGACACGACTCCGCCCAAATACGTGACCATCCAAGCAGGAGGAACGCCTCACAAGCCGGAATTTCTCGCTAAAGTTTATGTCGGAGAGAAACTCTATGGAGAAGGTAAAGGCAAAAGCAAAAAAGATGCTGAGAAAAATGCGGCTGAAGATGCGCTAGCAAAGCTGAAAAAACGGGGACTGATCTAAACTTGAAAACATTGGTAAAAACTACTAGATTTTTTGTGCGATGCGGGCGTTGGCGTTAGCGAAGCGATCCGAAGGAAAACCCTCGAAGACGATCGCCCGAATTGATTGCCAGAGTCCACAATCGGTTATAATCAGGACTTGGGCAAGTGTTACCGCCGTCGATTGAGGGTTGCAATGACAGAAATTCGTTGACGAGTGCCCGAGTGTCTATCGTAATTTTGGGAAATATCAGAGCAATTCATGTCTACTCACAACCCGACTACCCTAACTGTTGAAGAAGCACAGCAAATCCTCAAAGATTTCACTTGTCTGGATATGCAATCAGTAGCATCGCCTCTGGAAAAACAGGCACTCCGTCAAGCGATTTTGCTGGTAGCAAGTTTGTCGGATTATCAAATGTTGGGAGTGTGCGCTTCTTCGACGGATGAGGGGTTTTTAGCTTTAGAAGCTTATTTGAAAGCTTTGGGATATCAAGTTGTTTTAGATCCCAATGCTGTATCGACCTTTGCTGGTTCGGTTTATATTAAGTTCAATACTTTGAAGGGGTCGTATTATGTTGACGGCTATCCCGGAACTTACCGGGGCGTTTTGATTTCGTGCCAATCAGCCTCAGAAAGTGGAGTTAGCGGAACTTTCGGTCATTTACCTCTCGATTTATTTGTTGATTAATTGGGAATTGGGCATTGGGAATTGGGCATTGGGCATTGGGCATTGGAACCAAAAACTAACAAATAACAACTGTCAACAGTCAACTGTCACCAGTCAACTGTCAACAGTCAACTTACCCATTACCAATTAACCCTTACCAACGATCAATTCTGGCTCTTGTTCCGGTGCGGTTCCTTCGGGCGGCAATCCCAAAATATCGCTGTACAAGTTGATGTATTTCCGGGCCGAAATATCCCAGCTAAAATCTTCTCTCATGCCGCGCTGTTGCAGTTCTCTCCACTTATCTTTGTAGCGGAAACCTTCCCAAGTTCTGATCATGCAGGTGAACAAGTCGAGGGGTTCGTAGCGATCGAAACAGTAACCGGTACCGGTATTGTCGATCGGGTTGTTGTGGGAAACGGTATCGACTAAACCGCCGGTGCGGCGAACCATTGGCACGCACCCGTAGCGGAGGGCGAGCATTTGGCTGATGCCGCAGGGCTCGAAACGGCTGGGCATCAGGAAGCTGTCGCAGCCTGCGTAAACGCGCCGGGAAAGGGCCTCGTTGTAAAGTAGTTGGGTGGACATCCTACCGGGATAGCGGGCTGTCATTTGCCAGAGTTGGGTTTCGTAGTAGCGATCGCCCGTTCCGAGTACAATAAATTGAGCATCGGTATAGGCCATGAACAGATCGAGCATTTGAATTATCAAATCCAATCCCTTCTGTTCTACCAGCCTTGTCACCATGCCGATCAAAAAGGCATTTTTATTTACTTCCAAACCGACTTCTTCTTGCAGCGCAATTTTATTAGCGGGGCGCTTTTCAATAGTATCAACACTAAATTGTTGATGGAGGTACTTGTCAGTGGCGGGGTTGTAAGATTCTGTATCAATTCCGTTCAAAATGCCAGATACTTTACCGCCGAGGTAAGACAGCAAACCTTCCAAAGTTTCCCCATAAGCTGGAGTTTTGATTTGCTCGGCGTAAGTCGGTGAAACTGTATTTACTCGATCGGCAAACTGTACTGCGGCAGCCATTGTATTGTGACCTTGCATATACCAAGGGCACCAAGTCATCTGCTCCAAACGCCAGCGCCACGGCCCTTGATAAGCTAAATTGTGAATAGTAAAAACTGTGCTGATATCAGGATCTTGGCTCATCCAAACAGGTATCATCCCCGTATGCCAGTCGTGACAGTGGATAATGTGGGGCTTCCAATGATTCCAGGCAAATTCAGCCGCAGTATTGGCAAAGAAAGTGAACCTCCAATCTTCATCTACACCGCCGTAAACGCGGCGGGGCAAGAAACATGGATGTTGCATTAAGTATAAAGGTACATCGGTTCCCGGCAAAACAGTTTCAAACACCGAGAAGCTTTGGAACATGGCAGCCCCATCCCAAACAGGTTTTTTGGGAACGTCCATTTTGTCGGGGACGAAACCGTAGTAGGGCATGAAGATGCGGACATCGTGGCCCATGCGCCGCAGAAATTTCGGCAAAGCGCCGACGACATCGCCCATACCGCCCACTTTGGCGAGGGGTGATGCTTCGGCGGATACAAATAAAATACGCATTATTTTTTTGTGTTCCTTGAGATTGTTAGTCTAGATTAAGTTTAAATGGCGAGTGGCACAATATTAACGCGCCTGCCAAAAACAAGTATAAATCTGAGTTGCTGTAGCGATCGCACTTTACTCAAGAATGCGATCGCCCTTTTTCCATCCGTGTTTATCGGCGGCGCTCTGTGGCGAACAAAAGAGTGATCGATTTTATGATAAATATTGAATAAAATCTGTAGGGGCGGGTTCACCAAAATATTTGCCACCCACCGATAATCTTGATAAACCCGCCCCCACCCAACCAATAACCCCTATCGACCATTTCCCCCACCGTTAAATACAATTAATTCTTAATTTCTGGGTGGGGTGGGGGCGGGTTTTTATCATTTGTCTGTGGTGTCAAATATCTAGGCGAACCCGCCCCTACATTGGTGGTTAAATGTGGGATAAAATCTACCGACAGCTACCGACTAATTCTGAGAATTGTCCTCCAAAGTCTCCTCAAATCCCGCTAGAAAATCATCCAAAGCTTCAGAGGCGATCGCCAAATTAATACTGTCGGCATCTTCCAATCCCCAGGTATTCACACCAACCACTTGACCAGCCATATTAATCAACGGGCCGCCCGAATTTCCCGGATTAATCGCCGCATCAGTTTGCAACACCTTCACCTCAGCAACATCTTCTTCATCGTCGCCTTCTTCATATTCCTCTGGTTCGCGAATTGCACTCACAATACCTTGAGTTACAGTTGAAGCAAACTGCCCCAAAGGATTGCCCACAGCAATTACTCTATCTCCCACTTTCACATCCAAAGACAACTCTAGGGGAGGATATTCTTGGGGAGAGTCCACTTGTTCCCCTGTGTTCGGGTCGAAGGTAAAATCGCTAATTAAGAGTAATGCTAAATCTTCTTCAGCATTACCAGTAAACACCACCTCTGCTAATCTCAATTTTCCGTCGTGAGTTTCGACTAAAACCTGTTCGATTTCATCTTCTTCATAGAAGTAATCTTCATCGGCAATATCTTCTACAACGTGATAGTTCGTGACAATTATGTCCGGCGATACAAAGAACCCGCTTCCTGAAGAAATCTCTTCTTCTGTATCCCAATCCATGACGTAAATTGAAACTACGGACGGCAAGACTTGCTCGACTACATCCGAAAAACTTCCGGCTTGAGTTTTGAACTCTTTCAATTGCTTCTGCAAAGCTTGTTGGTCTGCCTGCATTTTGCTATATAGTTGCTGAACCTTTTTCACTTCCAGCTTTAATTGAGTTTCTCTAGCGCTCATATTGGGCCTTTACCTGAAATAAATTGCTGATTAATTTTGGATGTTTGATTGTAGATTGTGGATGGGTAGGTTAAGAATTATAGGACTCACGAAAAAAAAAAAACCGGTTTTTACCATAAATCTTGGGCTATACAGCGAGACTTACATCAGAAACCGGGTTGCTTAACACCCGTGCGGAGCGTCCTAAATTAGTCAGATATTTTTGAAATCTATCGCCCAAATCCTACCTAAAATCCCATCAAAAATCTACAATCAGACTGCTACTCTACCTGTGAAAGCCAAAGCAAACCGCCTGTTATTTTTATTTTACAAAAGGCGATATATTGCGTCTAAAAGCATTGACAAAGAGATGGGTATCTGTTTTAGGAACCGCGTTGAACTTCGACAAATATTTCCTCCAAAATTGCACTAGCACCCTGTTGGCGCAGGCGGTGAGCGAGGTCAATTCCGATCATTTCAGCAGTCTCGGCTGCGCCGGAAACAGTATCTTTGACGAATCGCTGGCCGTCGAGACTCGATACCATTCCGGTTAAGGTTAATTGACCGTTTTCTATTTTGGTATTGACGCCGATCGGCACTTGACAGCCACCTTCTAATTCCCGCAGAAATGCGCGTTCAGCATAACATCTTTGGGCGGTTTCCGAGTGTTCAAGAGCTTTAATCACTTCCATGATTTCTGTATCTCCGGCGCGGCATTCGATGCCCAAAGCACCTTGTCCGACGGCGTGAAGGGAGATTTCAGCAGGGATAATTTGGTGGATGCGATCGCCCATTCCCAATCTTTCGAGGCCAGCAACTGCTAAAATAATCGCGTCGTAACCGCCCTCATCTAATTTAGCGAGTCTAGTATTGAGATTGCCGCGAATATCTTTAAATTCAAAATGAGGGAAATGATGCCGAAGTTGAGCCAGCCGCCGCAGGGAAGAAGTGCCGATTACTGAACCTTCTGGGAGGGTGTCGAGTTGCTTGTCTTTGTGCTTGGAGTGAACTACCAGGGCGTCAGCGGGATTTTCCCGTTCGGTGACGCATCCTAAAATTAAACCTTCGGGCAAATTGGTAGGCAAATCTTTGAGGGAATGAACGGCAAAGTCCGTTTCATTGTTAATCATCCCCGTTTCTAATTCTTTGGTGAAAAGTCCTTTATCGCCAATTTTAGCGAGGGCGACATCAAGAATTATGTCCCCTTGGGTGGACATGGTGTGGACTTCAAAAGTGTGTTCCGGGAAGTGTTTCTGTAGCTGTTCTTGCACCCAGTGGGTTTGCACGAGAGCGAGTTGGCTTTTGCGGGAACCGATGCGAACGGTTCGGGAAGGGGCAGATGTGGTTGGGGACATAAGATCGATCGGAGGATAGCTTGAAATCAGCCAATATATTCACCTGATCTAGCGTACCGCAGGTGGGGACTTTAATTGCTGGTTGGGATAATTCGGGCGATAAAATAGAAATACCAGGTTTGGAGCGCCAGTAGCAGTTAGCCTTGATGATGTTTCCCATCCTGCATTGGGCGTCGCTGGCACGGGGGCGATCGACATTGCGAAGCAAAGGCTGCCGGCGATGTACGCTCTACCTAGGGTAGAGCCGGATGAACCTGGTTGGTATGAGGAGTTAGCTCAGCAGCAGATCGAAAGAATTAGCTCAAAGGTTGCGAGATTGGGGAGAGAAATGTAGTTGGGAGGGGAAAAGGGCGATCATATTTATTTGTAGTAGCTTCGTTGAGCAAAGGGCGATTCCCTACCCTTCGGGAACCCCTTCGGGAAGATAGCTTCGCTCCCGCGTACCTTTTCCATTTCTCACCCAAATTTAACGTTGCCCTGCTTGAAGTGCAGAATTTGCTATCTGGACAACTTCTTGCTGCCGTCCGTTTTTCCTTGTGACTCGGTACAGCACCCCCAGCCTTTGCCACTCAACAAAAGCAGTGCAGTAAGCACCGCAATTATTGAAATAAATCCCCCTGATGCCGCCCGCCAATTCAATGCTTCTGTAAGTATCCTGCGGTAATTGGGAAGGAGGCGAAAACGGTTCATTTCTTTTAGCTTCGATTGTGCCGAAATAACAGGCTCCCGCGCGGCATCCTTTGCCTAAATACATTCCCACAATGTAACCGTGGGCCCCCGCTTGCACATCAAAATCAAGTTGCTGAATGTCTGATAAAGGAAGTCTACTCGGAAGAAAAACAGGCACTCGCGTTTTGCCTTTGATTTGTCTAAAGATGTTACTAGCAGGAAAACGACTGTTAGCTTGGTTTGCACCTGAGTTATCGGGGATTGGGGGAATTTTTTGCACAAAATTCCTCCACTGCACAACTCTATTTTTAGCAATGTTGAGAGTGGGAATCGAGTATTTTTCTAGCGCAAAAGAAGGGCGACCGTTTTTCAGGTTGAAGCTGCGGCGAATCACTGTAATTTCTGGTTTCCCTAACCCGTAAGCTGTGGCTATGGAACGGGCGAGATTGCAGCTAATTTTGAAGCGTCCCGTCTCAATATTGCCATTTTCCGCTTGATAAGACCAATTGTAACCTTCAGAAGCACGATCGCGATCGCACAAAAAATGAGAAATCTCAAACATCTTGGCAATATGAACATCGTACAACCGCAACTTACGGCCGTTGGCAGATTTTGCAGTGTTGCGATCGGGTACAATAAATTGTATCGGTTGCCAGCTATCTTCAGGGGAATAATTAAACCAACGGATTTCGGTAATCGGGAGTTCAGTCCTTGCTAAGGCTGAGTTTGGTGTCAAAGGTGCGTGAAGCGAAGCTATCCCGTTCCCCGCAGGGGTTCCCGAAGGGTAGGGAATCGTAAAAGCAGTAACCACACAAGCAAAAATCGCTGCAAATAGCCATCTTCTCCTCATCCTGATTTCCCCCTAAGTAGGTCAGCGAAAAAAAACCATAGCATCTTGTAAAGGGCGAGTGCGAGTTAATATCTCTCATACAAATCTCTCATACAATAACGGTAAGGTGTGCCGTGCACACCCTACAGATATAAGTTGTGAGTCCCAGACTACAAAGCTTAACGCTTCCGAGCTAAAATAGCAGAATTGGCTATTAAAATTAAATCAGATTCCCGTCCATTCTTAATTGCTACGGTATACATAAAATTCTGACTTTTCCACTCAATAGTTGCTGTGCAGTAAGCCCCGCAACCATTGTGAAAAACACCTTTCACTCCGCCCGCAAGTTGAACATTTTTTAAGGTCTTAGTGACCCCTTCTACTTTGGTAGAAAATTCACCGCCTTTCTGACCTCTAATTTCCCCAAAACTGCAAGCTCCCGCACCTCGGCAATCTGCTGTATACTCCATAGAAATAGTATAGCTGTCCGCTTCCGCTTGGCTTTGATAGTAAAGCTTCTCCGAAATAGGGAGCCGACTGGGGATGAAAATTGGTACTTGTGTTTTGCCTTTTAACTGCTGCAAGATTTGACTTACCGGAACAGCCGTACCAGCTACAGCAACAAATTTTGTTTCCGGCGGTCGCTGCGACAATTCCGACACACCAAAAACTCCCGATACAGGTACTAAAATAGTCAATACACACGCCGAAGTCGCTAAACGCAAGAATTTATTGTTCACTGTGTTTTTCCTTGATGTCGAAACAGTCCAGTTTTTCGTTGAAGCACATTCACCTATTTACAACGATACTCCAAAATACAAAACTCCCAATAGGCATTCCGCAAAAAAGCAACTTTAACTTTTTTTTACAAATTCCCTAAAATATGCAGTTACAGATAAAATATAGAAGGAGACAAATTTAGGAATAGAACGTGGAACTACAAGAGTATTTACGTCAGCACGGATTGGAAACTTTGTCCGAAACTTATCATATCAAAGTTACCCGCCACCGCCAATATCCCGATTTAGTCTGTCTGAAATACTCGCAGATAGAATCTCCCCTGGGCGAAAAAATAGTCCAGCAGTGCCGAGGCATTATTTTAGATTCATCTCAAGATTGGCAGATAGTTTCTTATCCCTACGACAAATTTTTTAATTACGGAGAAATTCACGCCACTGCAATTGATTGGAGTCATGCCAAAGTTTACCAAAAACTAGACGGTTCTCTGACTGTACTGTATTTTTACAAGGGAGAATGGAGAGTGCAATCTAGCGGCACTCCCGACGCCGCCGGGGAAGTTAATGGTTTTGGGTTCAGCTTTGCCGAACTTTTTTGGAAAGTCTGGCAAGAATTGGGATATCAATTGCCACAAGAAACCGACCAGTGTTTTATCTTTGAGTTGATGACGCCTTACAATAGAATAGTTGTCCAGCAACCAAACAATCAAATCGTGATGCACGGGGTTCGCAACACTCAAACGCTGCTAGAAACAGACCCAAGTCTTTGGGCAAATAAATATGGCTGGGAATTGGTAGCATCCTATCCTTTAACTAGCTGGAAAGAAGTTATCGAAGCAGCACAACATTTAGATCCGATGGATTCGGAAGGGTATATTATCTGCGACGCTAACTTCAACAGAGTTAAAGTTAAGTCTCCGCAATATGTCGCGATTTCCCATCTGCGCGAAGGGTTTTCGACCCGCCGCATGATAGAAATTGTTTTAACTAATGAAGGAGAAGAGTTTTTAGCTTATTTTCCTGAGTGGAGTGAGTTGTATCAACAAGTTAAGGACAAATATCAATCTTTGGTTGAAGAAATCGAGGAGGTTTACCGACAGCACGAACATATCGAAGTTCAGAAAGATTTTGCATTAGCTGTGAAGCATTTGCCGTATTCCGGGATTTTGTTTTCTTTGCGGGCCCGAAGAGTTGCGGGAGTGAAAGAAGCTCTCCGTGATGTTACGATCCATAAAATAGAAGAGTTATTAGGTTTAGATTACATCCATCTAGGATTGTGAGCAGAGAATCGGCGGTTGAAACCGCTCCTACACAAACAAAGTCCGCCTACGCGGACTAAATAATTAAGTTGCAAATTAGCAATTACCAATTATCCATTACCATTACCAATTGCCATGAAAAAAGTTATTGTACTGGTCGGTTTACCTGCTTCGGGAAAATCTCAATTTGCTAGGGAATTGCTGCTGTCGGAACCTGCCCAGTGGGTGCGGAGCAATAAAGATTTGCTTAGAGAAATGGCTCATGCTTCTCATTGGTCGCCGGCGAATGAAAAGTTTATTGTGCAGTTGAGAGATACGATTATTTTGATGGCTTTGGAAAGCGGCAAGCACGTCATTGTTGATGATACTAATTTCGGGCCTCACATCGAGCATATCAAAGAGTTAGTTAAAGGTAAAGCCATCGTCGAAGTTAATGATTCTTTCCTGCAAGTTCCGGTTGAAGAATGTATTAAACGGGATTTGAAAAGACTTAATTCGGTGGGCAAAGATGTGATCATGAAGATGTATAATAAGTACGTGCGGGTTCCCGTTGTGCCGCCGGAATATAACCCGGATTTGCCGGATGCAATTATTGTCGATATGGACGGCACATTAGCACTTCTCAACGGCAGAAACCCTTTTGATGCTTCGACGTGCGATCGCGATTTGCCCAATCAGCCCGTCTTAGATACCGTTCGCAAATGGCAGTCCAGCGCCCATATTATTGTAGTATCGGGTCGAACAGATGATTGTCAGCCTCAAACTGAAAAATGGTTGCAGCAGTACGAGATCAATTATGCTGCTCTTTATATGCGGAGAACTGGAGATATGAGGAAGGATGCGATTATGAAAGAAGAATTTTATCGGCAGTATATTGAAGGGAAATATAATGTTAAATTTGTGTTGGACGATCGCCAGCAAGTTGTTGATATGTGGAGAGGCTTGGGATTGACGGTATTCCAAGTAGATGAAGGGGATTTTTGACCTATGGTTTTTATGACAATTGTCCCATGCCTAATGCTACAATCAAAGTAACATTACAAAAAATTTTGTTATGATATCCATTCCCCAACCACCCCAAAAAATGACCGTTGAGGAATATCTCGAATGGGAAGCTCAACAAGAGATTCGCCACGAATATGTCAACGGCGAAGTTTTTGCCATGACGGGCAGTACAATTCCCCATAACGATCTGGCACTTAACTTTTACACTGCATTACGCCCGCATCTGCGTTCCAGAGGCTGTCGGATGAACGTGTCAGATGTGAAATTGCAAGTCAGTTTTCAAAGCCGTTACTACTACCCTGATGTGATAGTCAGTTGCGACCCTCAAGACCTCAATTCCCGCACATTCATTCAGAATCCTAAAATCATTGTGGAAGTTCTTTCTCCCAGTACAAGTGCTAAAGATAGGGATGAAAAATTCACTTGTTACCTGAAAATTCCGACTTTGCAAGAGTATATCTTGATTGATTCACAAAAGATTTTTGTTGAGCGTTACTGTCGGGGAGAGGGCAGAATGTGGCTGTACTATTCTTACACTGCTGGGGAGATTATCACTTTATCAAGCATTGAGTTTGATTTGCCGGTCGCACTTTTGTATGAAGGTGTTGGATTTGAAACAGAAACAGAAACAGAAGCATAAAAACACACTTCATTTTTCACCTCTTTCATGAACAGGCTTTCCGGCCTGTTCCACAAAGAGTGAATTTTCTTGTGGGGAGTTGGGGTTGGGCTTAGACGCCGCCCATAAAAGCCGATAATGAACCAGCAAGATGCCTATTCCACAATTATTTATCTATCGCGTCCAAGCCAGCCAGCGGTTAAACAAATTTTTCACAAACGGAGTCAAACGAGTGCGATTATAAGCATCTCCCGCTTTCCTAATTGCCTCAGCTTGTGTTGGATACGGGTGAATTGTGCTAGCAATCTTTCCCAAACCAATATTGTTAACCATTGCCAAAGTAATCTCGCTGATCATATCCCCAGCGTGGCGCGCTACAATAGTTGCACCTAATATTTTATCGCTGCCTTTCTTGACGTGAATTTTCACAAATCCTTCCTCTTCGCCGTCAATAATTGCCCGATCGACTTGACTGAAAGGAATTAAAAATGTATCGATATCAATGCTTTTTTCCTTAGCCTCGTGTTCCCCAATTCCGACGCGCGCCACTTCGGGATCTGTATAAGTACACCAAGGTATCGTCAAAGCGCTGAGCTTTTTGCGCCCGAAAAATAGAGTGTTTTGAATCACCATCCTCGCGGCAAAATCAGCAGCGTGAGTAAATTTATGTTTCATGCAAATATCCCCAGCCGCATAAATGCGGGGATTAGTAGTTTGCAAATTGTCGTTGACAAATACGCCCGTATGTGTATCATAATCGACATCTACAGCCTCCAGATTCAATCCTTCGACGTTGGGCGATCGCCCTGTACTCACAATAATTTCATCTACTGTTACCGATGCTTCCTTACCTTGAGATTTATAATAAATTACTTTGCCTGCATTTGTTTTCTCAACGCGCTCTATTGTGGATTCTAGTATTAGTTGAATTTCTTCGCGTACAAAAGCCTGCTGCACGATTTTAGCAGCATCCGCATCTTCTTTGTCTAAAATCTGAGCATTTTTGTGCAGCAATACGACTTCCGAACCCAGCCGCCGAAAGGCTTGAGCCAATTCGCAGCCGATCGGCCCTGCACCAATTACTGCCAAACGCTGAGGTCTTTCTGTGAGGTTAAATACAGTTTCATTTGTCAGATATCCAGCTTCCGGCAAGCCGGGAATTTGCGGTTGTAGCGCCCTTGCACCTGTGGCAATTACTGCTTTTTTAAAGCGGAGAGTTTGACCTGCAACTTCAACTGTATTATTGCTAGTAAAACGACCAGAACCCAGAAAAACATCAACTCCTAATTTTTCCTGATATCGTTGAACAGAATCAACATCGCTGATTCCCGCCCTGATACGGCGCAGCCGTTCCATCACAGCGGCAAAATCCACTTCTACACTGTCAGAAACATTAACACCAAATTTACTTGCTTCCGAGATATCGCCGACAATACGAGACGAACGAATCAGCGCTTTTGACGGCACACAACCGACATTCAAGCAGTCGCCGCCCATCAAATGTTTTTCAATCAAAGCAACTTTCGCGCCCAAACCTGCGGCACCTGCAGCCACAATTAATCCGGCGGGCCCCGCGCCAATTACTACTAAATTATAAGAACTAGCAGGCTGCGGATTTACCCAATCGGGGGGATGCAAATAGGAGACTAATTTCTGGTTGTGTTCGTCCATCGGGGGGACAGTTACACGATCGACTTTTGACTGCGACATGGGCAAATTATCCTAATTAAATACTTTCTTCCAAAGCTTTGCTGGCTATCCGAGTGATAAATACAGTAACAGCGACAGTAGCAAGAAAACTGATAATATTAATCAACCATTTTACTGCGGAATCTTGAGGACTTGCATACACAGTTGCCGTGCCTATTGCAGCAACCTCTCCCACCAAAGAACCAGAGTAAACGTACATAATTGTACCCGGTATCATGCCAAAGGAACCCAGCACGTAATCTTTCAAAGAAACTTGAGTGATTCCCAGAGCGTAATTCAATAAATTGAAAGGAAATAAAGGACAAAGACGAGTCAAAAAAACAATTTTTAATCCTTGTTGGGAAACTGCGCGATCGAGATCTTTAAACTTGGGGTGAGATTCCATATATTTTACCACGCGATCGCGGCACAAATAGCGCCCGATCGCAAAAGCAAATACAGCACCTAAAATGGACGCCGCAAAGACGTAAACTGAGCCCCACCACAAACCAAAAATCGCCCCCCCTCCCAGCGTCAGTACCGAACCCGGTACAAACAGCACAGTAGCCAAGTTATAAGTAGCTACGAAAGCCACCGGCCCCCACCAGCCTAAATCCTCAATCCGCATTAACATAGTTCTCAAAACATCTTGAAGGTAGGCAGATCTAGTTGCTACAATCAAGAGAGCAAGCAAAAGGGCGATCGAAAAAAACAACACTATGCGTTTAAATTTTACCCTAGCATAATTTTGGATTCGTTCTTTTGCCATGATTCACCCGCAAATATTTATCAGCATTATACTCCAAACTTAAATGATTACTGTAAACTACCCTAAAAGCGATCGTCATGACACCAAAAGCCCAACTTCCAATCCCCGAACATTTTGATCCCCACAAATTAGGCGAAGTATGGCGAGTCCCCTACCAAGAACGTGCCACCCAAGCGAAAGAGTGGGCAAACCAGCACAGCATCCAGCCAGCATCCAGCGACAAAAACCGCATTTGTTTGCTGATAATCGATGCCCAAAATACCTTTTGTTTGCCCGAATTTGAACTATTTGTTGGCGGGCGTTCCGGTAGCGGTGCAGTTGATGACAACCTGCGGCTGTGCGAATTTATTTACCGTAATTTAAACGCAATTACAACCATTGCGCCCACAATGGATACCCACACCGCCATGCAAATTTTTCATCCAATCTTTTGGATCAACGAAGCAGGCGAACACCCCCTACCTGCCGCCACTTCTATTACACTCGAAGATGTCCAAAAAGGCATTTGGAAAGTCAATCCAGCCGTCGCCCACAGCATCAGCCCCGGCAATTTTTCAGCACTGGAAAAACAGGCTTGCCACTACGTCAAAAAACTCAGCGCCGATGGGAAATATCCGCTGACAATTTGGCCCTATCACTCAATGTTAGGAGGCATCGGACACGCCCTGGTTTCTGCGGTGGAAGAAGCTGTATTTTTTCATACTATAGCCCGCAACAGCCAAGCACTTTTTGAAATCAAAGGCGGCAATCCACTCACAGAAAACTATTCGGTTTTGCGGCCAGAAGTTTTAGATGGATTCGACGGCAATCCGATTGCGGAAAAGAATGCTAGGTTTATTGATAAATTACTCGATTTTGATGCAGTAATTATTGCCGGACAAGCCAAAAGTCACTGCGTTGCTTGGACAATTGATGATTTGTTAACGGAAATTTTGGCGCGAGATCCAAATTTGGCAAAGAAGGTTTATTTGCTGGAAGATTGCACTTCACCTGTGGTGGTTCCGGGTGTTGTTGATTTTACGGAACAAGCAGATGCAGCTTATCAAAAATTTGCGGCGGCGGGAATGAATATTGTTAAATCTACTGAGTTAATTCTGGACGATTAAAGACGAGTGTTTTCTCTTGGGGTTTTCAGTGCAAAAAAGTATACATGATTAACAAAAGGCGGTAATTTTTGTTCGCTTGGCACTCGGCTGCGATCGCATTTAACTTATTGCTTATGATATCATATCCGGTAAATCACTTACGAGAGAAGCGTAGTTAAGGAGTTTCCCGATGGCTGAAAGCGAAATTTATAGTGTTGTTCTTGTTCGGGAGGCGAGTGTGCCAGCAATTTCAAAACTCTCGGTCGCCATCGCCACGACTCTTTTGAGCACAGTTGTAACTGCAACCGAAGTCTACGCAGTTCCCGTAACCTACGATTTCACCATCACTGTTACCAAAGGCGGGTTAGCGGGCAATTCATTCAACGGTTCTTTCAGCTACGATGATGCCAAATTGAAGGGAACGGGAGTGGAAGAATTGGGAATTATTGAGGGATTAACGACTTGCCTAAATTACCTGGGACGCACTTATCGCGAAACCGATGATACCAGTTATCCTAGCTTTCCCACACTCAGATTTGAGGATGGAAAAATCGTGCAACTAAACTTCTGGATTCAGCCGAATCAGCGAGTTAATTGGTGGAATTTACCTGGATGGGAAGTCAAGCTGTCTGAGCCTAAAATGAGCGATTCAACTGTTCCCAATTGTCAAAAACGCTGAGGCGTGACCAAGCTGCGATCGACCGTAAAAATATACGAGGAATTAGATGCAACTTCCTACGGTTATATTGGTAATTTCATGCAGCCACGCTAGGAATGTGCGATCCTCGATCATCTGCTGGGGCGATTAAATATTTGCGATCGCTATGAACGAATGATATCATGTCCGATCGAGATTAAAAGGGCGGGTTTTTGAGATTGTCAATTATTGGCAGATATTTTTCGTTAACCGGCCCCTACCTTATTAGGGTAATCGACCGGAGATAATATGACTCAAAGATTGTTTGGAAAAAAACTGCACAATTCCTCTTACCTCTGCGTCAATAGTGCCTCTGCGTTTGATGATTTCCCCTAACTATTTCCCATCCAATCGGGGGACTTCTTCCAAAAAACTGCCACTCAACATTAACTCAGTCATCCGGTCTAAGTTGCCGCTGACTTGCAATTTTTTATCTTTTTGAAAGCGCTCAATATCTGCTGGCAAATTACCAGAATTATATCCTAATTTACTCAAATAATCAATAGCTTGCTGATTGCTTAACAAGATATCCGCAGACCGAAAAATCGGCACATATTGCTCGCGCCAAACCTGGGCAAAAGTTGCCCTATCTAAATAGAAAATCCTGCCCCGTGCCGGGTCTCCGATGGCAGCTACACTGTCATTCATTCCCAGCAAAGCGACCGCGTGGGGTAGCTTCCGAGGGCCGTCAAACAGCCAAAATGCTAGCACTCCGGGGCGATTAATTTGCTGAATTTGCTCCCAAGTCGGCGTTAGTTCGATCGCATTTACGCCCAAAGCTCTTGCTGCTATAATTAACTGCGGCATCGAAGTTCCCAAGCGACTCGTGGCGGCAAAACGCGCTACATTCGATTCCGTCGCATCGATTCCCCAACGCCTTAACACTGTTGCTAGGGCGGCAGGGGCGCAACTGCTGTTAGATGTTTGCCGAAATACACCGTTTGCCTGCAAATTATCTATTAAATCAGCGTAAATTGGGGCCATAAAATAGTTTTCAGCGCTTGTAAATCCTCCCAATCCCAACAAGCAAATTAAAATTACTGCGATTACTTGCGATCGCGCCGTCAGCCAACTTATACTAAAGCCAATACCGCAGACTCCCATCAACATCACTCGTAGCAAAGTCCAAGTAACTCGCATCCCGTGAAAGCGCCACTCGATCGGCAAAGCTGGCATTTGAGGCAGATTTAGAGCCAGTAGCAGCAAAGCAATATAAAAACCCAAAAACAGCAGGGCGATCGAGTTTCTGCCCTTAAATAAATCGTTAGCCGTCACTCCAGAGCGAACTAACACTCGCCCGAACCGCATTCCCCAGACAAACAGCACCGAACCCAGCACCAGCGTCACTACTATTTCCATGAACTCAAAATTTTGTTGCTTAACTAGGTTGTAACATTTATGCGATCGACTTGGAACCCAATCAATAGTGGGAGAGAGGAAGAGTGGGAGAGAGAATTTCATGATGTTTGGGTTTCGTTCCTCAATTTCTCGCTACAATCGAATAAACAGGATTTATCCAAAATCGAAGCAGGCAAAACAACCCTTAATTCTAAAGGCTTGACCTGCATCGCTTGCTCGACATTAAGTGTTGCCAGATTTTTCTTGATCGGTCTGAGTCAATGGTTGAGTTAGTAAAGCAACGAAAGCAAAAAGAAGCGCTGGAAGTTTTTTCCACCAAAAAAGGGGCATTAATTCTGAATGAGTATTAAGCAATAGTCCGGACAGTTTTTATATTGCCCAATGGCTTAGGCTCGCTTGACTTCGCAGCCCCTGTGGATAATTAAATCAATGTCAGCTCCACCCCTGACTTACATTTAATTCGACTTTTTTAGGCTCCTTGCCCCGCGTAAGCTTGTAGAATCGTTCCAAAAACTGTCCGGAGTATTGATTAAGGATTAAATAACTACTTTGGTGAAAAAGAGCCGGAAATTATTGAGACTGCAACTTCCCACGCAGAAGTAAACAACTAATCAAGGAGTAAAAAGTTAAATGTCGCAAAATATTATTCGGCTTAGTAAAGTAGTTCCCTTGGGCTTCTGCTCCATTTTTTTGTTAATGATTAGCATCGGATTAGCCACTAAATTGAGTATGGATAATTTAGCCGAAGCTATTGAGTTGCAAACGCACACTTATGTAGTTAAGACAAATTTGCAAGCCCTAGAAAAAAATTTAGTGGATGCTGAAACAGGACAGCGCGGGTTTATATTCACTGGTAAGGAGGAATTTTTAGGACCTTACAAAAAGGGGACTGTCGCCTTTAATCAAACAGTAACTGAGACAAAAGAGTTAATAAAAGATAACCCTGAACAAATTAAAAAGTTGGAGGAACTTGAAAATATTGGTCAGCAAAAACTAGAGGAATTAGCGGAAACTATATCCCTGAAAAGGGCTGGCAAAGAAACAGAGCTAAGAGCATTGGTGATTTCAGGTAAAGGCAAGATATTTATGGATGAAATCAGGGATAAGCTGGCAGAAATGCTTAAGGTAGAAGATGCTTTACTGGTTCAACGAACAAAATTAGCAAAACAGTCGGAGCAATTAGCGACGATTGTTTCTATAGGAGGTACGGTTCTTGCTGTAGTATTTGGTTCATTTGTGGTATTATTTATTTTTGATAAAATTATCCGACCAATCAATCAGGTAGCAAATACGATCGCCAGTTCTTCCACAGAGATTGCTGCCACAGTTGAACAACAGGAACGCACAGCCGCACAGCAATCTAGCTCTGTCACTCAAACTACCATCACAATGGATGAGTTGGGCGCTGCTTCCCAACAATCAGCCCAGCAAGCCCAAGCTGGTGCGGAATCTGCACGGCAAGCTTTACAGATAACTCAAAAGGGAACCCTAGCAGTGGAGCAAACCCTGGAATCGATGACAATATTGAAAGAAAATGTCGGGGCAATCGCGGCACAAATTCTGAAATTGAGTGAACAAACCCATCAGATTGGCAATATCTCTACTGATGTCACAGATTTAGCCAATCAAACAAATATGCTGGCACTAAATGCCTCAGTAGAAGCGGTGCGGGCGGGCGAAAACGCCAAAGGTTTTACTGTCATAGCCACAGAAATCCGCAAACTAGCAGACCAAAGTAAGAAATCTTCCGAGAAAATTAATCGCCTAGTTGATGATATCAAGAATGCGATAAATTCCACCGTAACGGTGACAAAGGAAGGGACTAAAACAGTAGAAGAAGGAACCAAAATTAGTCAAGAAACGGCAGCAGCTTTCTCGGAAATAGCAAATGCTGTTAACAATGTGGTATTGAACAATCAACAAATTTCTCTAACTGCTCAACAACAAGCAGTGGCTATTAAACAAGTAGTGGATGCGATGAACAGCCTCAACCTATCTGCCAAAGAAACCGCTAGTGGTATTACTCAAACCAAAGTAGGCACTCAACAATTGAACGAGGCAGCCCAAAATCTCAATTCAATTGTCTAGTTCTCAGTGTTTTGGGCTAGCAGACGAGCAATTGATAGCACTGAGTCATGAATTGAGATCGCTGCCCTCCCAGCCCAGCTTGTCAAACAGTCGGCATCCAAGTCAAAGTGTTCGCAGGCGATGGTATCGCGACAGCCAGGGCGAGGGACTTTCTGCCCTTAAATAAACTGCGATCGATAACTCCTGACTCGTGTTCAATAATGAATGCGTGTATCCGTGACTTCCATGTCCTCCCTTTCTTCAACCACACCTAAAATTGGCAAAATGTCAAGGGATTCGATCGACTTTTCCCCACCTTAGCCACCAAGTCCCAAACCAGATTTAGCGCCGGAAATAATTCCCCAAATCTCTTGCCACAAACGGCCACATCCGTTGTAATATAGATGTAAGTAACAGCCCGTTAAAGTAATCAACAAACAATTAAGCCGCTCAATATATTCACGCTCCAACTAGCGATGAGTTGTATTTAGCGTGCCTATTAAAGAGCGATCGAAGCTCCTCACACACCCCCAATATTCAGGAAGAATCATGCCATCAAGATCCGCCAACGATGTAGACGTAGCAGAGCAATATTGGCACTACCTAGAAATATCCAAGGTTGCAACTATCTTAGAAACCAACCTGGAAAGCGGTTTAGAACCGACAGAAGCCAACCATCGCCAACAGAAATTCGGGCCAAACGAACTAACGGTTAAAGCAGGGAAACCAGCCTGGTTAAAATTTATCCTGCAATTTAACCAACCCCTCCTGATCATCTTACTGAGTGCAGGTTTAATCAAAGCAGTGATTGGAGAATGGCTCAACGCTAGCGTAATTTGGGGCGTAACAACCACCAACGCTACTATTAGTTTCATCCAAGAAGCTGGAGCCGAGAAAAAAATTGAAGCCCTAGCCCAAGCTGTCACCACCGAAGCCACAGTCATTCGGGGCGGCAAAAAATTAAGAATTCCCTCCAAAGAACTCGTTGTCGGCGACTTAGTAATCCTGACTTCCGGCGACAAAGTACCGGCAGACTTGCGCTTAGTGAAAGTGCGCGACTTGCAAATCGACGAATCGGGACTCACCGGGGAATCAGTTGCTGTCGAAAAAGAATTAGGACAATCGGGAGACTTGGTTCTGCCACAAGAAACGCCACTAGCAGAACGGGATAACATGGCCTATGCCGGCAGTTTTGTAACTTTTGGCCAAGCTAGCGGCATCGTAATTGCGATCGCCAATAAAACCGAAACCGGCAAAATCTCCCAACTATTAGATCGGCACATCGACCTCACCACCCCCTTAACCCGCAAATTCAACCAATTCAGTCAAAACTGGCTGTTATTCGTGTTGGGAATGGCAACCTTGACCTTCGCCGTCAGATTGGGGCGGCCAGTCCCTCCGGGAGTTTCAGCCTTTAAAGAAGCAGTCGAACCCGCAGTCGCCCTGATTGTCGGCGCAATTCCCGAAGGCTTACCCGCCGTCATCACCGTCACCCTAGCCGTAGGCGTTTCCCGGATGGCAAATCGCCACGCGATCGTCCGCAAATTGCCCGCAGTCGAAACCCTCGGCGGCGCTACAGTCATCTGTTCCGACAAAACCGGAACTTTGACGGAAAACCAAATGACGGTGCAAGAAATCTATTCTGGCGGCGAATCCTACTCGGTTACGGGTACGGGATACAGCCCCGAAGGTGAAATTCAACTCAACCAACTGCCAATTACTGTTAGCCAAGCTCCAACTTTGCAAGAATGTTTGCAAGCTGGACTGCTTTGCAACGACTCTCACTTGGAATTCAAAGATGATGATTGGATAGTCGTCGGAGATCCGACAGAAGGAGCGTTAATTGCTGCAGGCAAAAAAGCTGATTTGAGTCAGCAAACTTTGTCCAAGTCAATGCAGCGCCTGGATTCAATTCCCTTTGAATCTCAGTTTCAATACATGGCGACGCTGCACCGAACTCCCGCTGGCAAAATTTTGTACGTCAAAGGTTCCGTAGAATCAATTCTCGGCCGCTGCGGTTCCAGTCTCGATACCCAAGGAAATCCGGTAGAAGTCGATCGGACACAAATTCACCATCAAGTCGATGAAATGGCAAAGCAAGGCTTGCGCGTCTTGGCTTTCGCGAAAAAGCCAGTACCCCAAAGCCAAAATTCCGTCGATCACTCGGATTTGGAGTCAGGGCTGATTTTCTTGGGACTCCAAGGCATGATCGACCCGCCGCGGGCAGAAGCGATCGCAGCCGTCCAAGCTTGTCAAACCGCCGGCATCCAAGTCAAAATGATTACCGGCGACCACATCGCTACAGCCAAGGCGATCGCCCGCCGCATGGGATTCCGCAAAACTAAACACCACAGAGAACTTGTAGCCTACACGGGTGCTCAACTCGCCGCAATGACCAAGCAGGAACTCGGCGAAGCTGTAGAAGCCGGCTCAGTTTTTGCCCGCGTCGCCCCAGAACAAAAACTCCGCCTCGTAGAAGCTTTGCAACTTCAAGGCGAAATCGTGGCGATGACGGGAGACGGCGTTAACGACGCGCCGGCGCTGAAACAAGCGGATATCGGCATTGCGATGGGCAGCGGTACGGAGGTTTCTAAGGAAGCCGCCGACATGATTCTTACCGATGATAACTTTGCGTCGATCGAATCTGCTGTCGAAGAAGGGCGATCTGTTTACAAAAATCTGCTCAAAGCAATCAGCTTCATTCTCCCAGTCAACGGCGGGGAGTCAATGACAATTTTGCTCAGCACGCTCCTAGGTCGAGAATTGCCGATTTTGTCGCTACAAATTCTCTGGCTGAATATGCTCAACTCGATCACCATGACTGTGCCCCTGGCTTTCGAACCCAAGTCAGCGGGAGTCATGAAACAGCAGCCCCGACCAGTAAACGAACCTTTCCTCACCGGAAATCGGATCAAGCGGATCATCGCTATTTCTCTTTACAACTGGACTCTGATTTTCGGGATGTTTGAATGGGTACGCCAAGCTCCTTGGGGAACCTTGGAACTGGCCCGGACAATGGCGATTCAAGCTTTGGTAATGGGAAGAATTTTTTACCTGTTGAGTCTCAGCCAGTTGTTGCCTTCTTTGATTGCTAAATTTAGCGGTTCTAAGGAAGAAGTTAGCGGCGCTCCCGCCCTGGGTGTAGGAATTGTCCTGGCGGTGATTTTGCAGATCATCTTTGCTAACTCTCCGTTTGTCAATCGCATATTTGAGACGGCTCCGATGAATCTGGATCAGTGGTTGATTTGCTTCGGTGTCGCTCTGCCCATGATCGGTGTTGCTCTCTCCGTCAACCGCTTTGACCCGCCCAACTAAGCTGCTGCCCAAAAGTGCGATCGAACTTGTAGGTACTTCCACCGATTAGTAATTTCGGGTGTTGAGAAACCCGGTTTCTTGAAGCAACCGGGTTTCTCTGTTTTACAGAAATCGAACCTCAAAACCCAGGTCATATCATATCCGTTAAATTACTTAGGATTAAGCGCCAATTTTAGTCCATCAATGAAAACCAGTTAACCCTTTGAAAACAGCCGAACCGTATAATGTTAATTATTTCTGTATAAAAGACTACAATTACCCTAAAAAAAATAGATATATATTAACAAAGTAAATGTGCGGTGGCTGCGATGTTTGCAAGTTATTGACAATAGATTTGAAGGCTGCCCGATCGCCCTTCGCTACAACCTTTACTCAGCAAGTCTTGGTTTGCACCAGTTTTGATAAGCAAACCAGATCGCCCGAACCAACGGTTCGTTATCGATAGCGTGATCCTAAAAGATTTACTTATCAATCAAATTTAATAATTGTTTTAGAATTTCTGCAATAGTACGGTAGAGTTAATTATCAAGCCAAGAAAATGTGCTGCTCGCTTTTTGGGAGATCGCACCGCTGGGCCGATCGTCGAGATATTGAGTTAATCAAAAGTGTAAAATCAGCAGGGATAGTTTAAAGACTTATGCTAGCGATAAATCTTTTGCTCCCTCCTGCGAACCAGCGCTCAAAACAGTTCGCTAAATTCCATTAACGAACAGAAAAAAAGCGCATTGATAAACTTCAGTGATGTCGTTACAGAAGATTATGAATTGCAGCGAGGCTAGACTATGACAAAATTTTCAGAGCAATTTTCTCGGCGTAAATTTATCGTTACAGCAGGTGCATCTGCCGTCAGTTCAATACTGCTCAAAGGCTGTTTGGGAAATCCTCCAGAACCCGGTGCCACTGCCGGTGCTGACGGCGCGATACCCGCGGCTACCTCAGTAATGGCTGTTGCCAACGAGAAAAGAGTCGAAGGAATTGAAAGCACTAAAATCACATTGGGATATATCCCGATCGTCGAAGCAGCACCTTTAATCATTGCCCAAGAAAAAGGCTTTTTTGCCAAATACGGCATGACTGAGGTAACAATTGCGAAGCAAGCCAACTGGGGCTCGGCCAGAGATAACCTAGAAATCGGCTCTGCAGGCGGCGGCATTGACGGCGGCCAGTGGCAAATGCCGATGCCTTATCTAATTAGTAAAGGCCTGATTACCAAAAACAGCGCCCAAATCCCGATGTATGTTCTAGCCCAGTTGAACACTCAGGGAAATGGAATTGCGATCGCGGCCAAACACCAAGGCAAAGGCCTCGGACTTAAACTAGATCAAGCGGCCCAAGACTACATCAAAGGCCTCAAACAAGCAGGCACGCCCTTCAAAGCAGCCTACACTTTTCCCAAAGTTAACCAAGACTTGTGGATTCGCTACTGGCTGGCAGCTAACGGCATCAATCCCGACGCAGATGTCGAACTGCTAACAGTACCGGCCGCCCAAACTGTCGCCAACATGAAAACCGGAAGCATGGACGGTTTCAGCACCGGCGACCCGTGGCCGCTGCGGATTGTCAAAGAAAACATCGGCTTCATGTCCGCCCTGACTGCCGAAATCTGGAAAGATCACCCAGAGGAATATCTAGCAATTCGCGGCGACTGGGTAGACAAACACCCCAAAGCCACCGAAGCCATACTCGCAGGACTAATTGAGGCACAGCAGTGGTGCGACAAGCCCGAACATCGAGCCGAATTGGTCGCCATTGTTTCTGGCAAAAATTTCTTTGACGTATCTCCCGCCGTTTTGACGCCTCCTTATGAAGGCAAGTATGTTATGGGCGACGGCAAACCAGACATCAACGACTTCAAGAGCAGTCCGCTGTACTGGAAAGACGACATCGGCAACGTTTCTTATCCCTACAAGAGTCACGATTTGTGGTTCTTAACCGAAAGCGTGCGCTGGGGTTTCTTGCCAACAAAAACCTTGGCAGATTCTAAGGCAATCATCGATAAAGTCAACCGAGAAGATTTGTGGAAAGCCGCAGCAAAATTAGCCGGAGTTGCTGAGGCTGAGATTCCGAAAAGTACGTCTCGCGGCATTGAGAAGTTCTTTGACGGCAAAGAATTTAACCCGGAAAATCCAGAAGCTTACATTAATAGTTTGGCAATTAAAAAAGCGTGATGGGGTCTTAGGTTCGAATAATTGAGTCTCGAAAAAAACAGCAGAAATATAGGAGATTAACAAGATGGCTGTCAGCGCAAATCGGAGAGGCGGAGTCGATGCCCAAGGAGCATTGGGCGAATTTTGGAAGAAGAATTCCCCGAATATCTTGCCACCAATTTTGGGAGTAATTGGATTTCTGTTAGTTTGGCAGTTCCTGTCGAGTTTGGGAATTATCAAATTGCCCGGGCCGATCAGCGTTTGGACTGACGAACGGACGCGGATCTTGTTGATGTATCCTTTTATGAACTCCAAAACCTACGGAGTAGGCTTATTTTGGCAGACTTTGGCTAGTTTGGAACGGGTGGCAAAAGGCTACACTCTCGCGGCCGCTGTGGGAATTAGCATGGGAGTTGTGGTAGGTACGAATCCCTTCTTGAACAAGGCTTTAGATCCGATTTTCCAGTTTTTGCGGATGGTGGCGCCTTTGGCTTGGGTGCCGATCGCCCTGGCTGCACTGCAACAAAATGAACCTGCTGCTTTGTTCGTGATTTTTATCACCTCAGTTTGGCCGATTTTAATCAACACGGCTGAAGGTGTTCGCCAAATTCCCGACGACTATAACAACGTGGCGAAAGTGCTGCAACTTTCTCGTCAGGAATATTACATGAATATTTTGTTTCCGTCGGCGCTTCCTTATATCTTCACAGGATTGAGAATTGCGATCGGTTTGGCTTGGCTGGCGATTATTGCTGCGGAAATTGTGATGTCTGGGATTACGGGTATCGGCTTCTTTATTTGGAACGCTTACCAGCAAAACTACATCAGCGAAATTCTGTTAGCGGTGTTCTACATTGGGGCTGTTGGTTTGTTGCTCGATCGCATGATGGCTTGGTTGCAGCAAAAGATTGCTCCTTCTCAAGGCAAATAGCTAACTCGATGGGTTAAGGGTTGACGGTTGACGGTTGACTGTTACAGGAATTACAAACTCCGAGGCTCAGAAACCAGTTTTTTAAACTATTGTTGAGGGATTAAACAAAGTATTTTGGTTAGTTTAAAGACCAGTGTTAGGCATCCAGGAATGTATTAACTATTAGCTGTTATATATCAACAGCGAACAGTCCACAGCCAACAGCGAACAGTCAACAGTCAACAATCAAAAGTCAATATCTAGCAAAATAACAAACCTACAAAAAAGGCAAGAAAATCATGTCTGTTTTGATTGCAGTAGAACAAGTCGGAAAAGTATTTAATTTAACAGACGGCGGCACATACATAGCCCTCAAAGGCATCGACTTAGAAATTAAAAAAGGAGAATTTATCTCCTTAATCGGACACTCCGGCTGCGGTAAATCTACGCTACTAAATATGGTGGCAGGTTTGGATATACCCACAGAAGGATTGGTGACAATTGAAGGGCAAAGAATCACCCAGCCCGGCCCCGATCGCATGGTAGTATTCCAAAACTATTCGCTGCTACCTTGGCGGACGGTTAGAGAAAACATTACTCTAGCTGTAGATTCGGTGATGAGCGGCTTACCCAAGGCCGAACGCCTCGAAATCATCCAAAAACACATCGATATGGTGGGCTTGACGCCCCACGCCGAGAAGCAACCCGCACTGCTGTCGGGGGGACAAAAACAGCGCGTGGCGATCGCCCGTGCTCTGGCCCTGCGCCCCAAACTGTTACTCTTAGACGAACCCTTCGGCGCTTTGGATGCTTTGACTCGCGGCAACTTGCAAGAAAAGTTGATGGAAATTTGCCAAGAGTACGAAATCAGCGCCCTGATGGTAACGCACGATGTGGATGAGGCCGTGTTGCTGAGCGATCGCATCGTCATGCTCACCAACGGCCCAGAATCGAAGATTGGCGGGATTCTCGAAGTAGACATCCCCCGCCCGCGCAAACGGATGGAAGTCGTCTCACACCCCAGCTACTACGCTCTACGTAGCGAAATGATTTACTTCCTCAACCAGCAGAAGCGGGTGAAAAAGCTGCGGGCGCGGAAAGTACCCGCGATCGCCCGCCACGGCCTAGAAAAAGTCAACCTCGAACTCGGCTTTATCCCCCTAGCAGCCTGCGCTCCCCTAGCCGTCGCCAAAGAAAAAGGCTTGTTTGCCAAACACGGACTCGATGAAGTCCACCTCGTGCGGGAAACAAGCTGGCGCGGCATCGTAGACGGCATCGCCGCAGGTTACTTAGACGCAGCTCAAATGCCCTCTGGAATGGCGGTGTGGTTGAGCTTGGGGGGCCACCAAGAAAAGCCAATTCCGACGGTTACAGCTCTCACCATGAGCCGCAATGGCAACGGAATTACTCTCGCAAGGCGCTTTTACGACCAAGGGATCTACACTCTGGCAGACTTTAAAAAAATGCTCCAGAGAACGCCCGCGCAAACGCACCGTATGGCGATCGTTCACCCTTCTTCGATGCACAACCTGTTGCTGCGTTACTGGCTGGCTTCCGGCGGCATTGACCCGGATCACGATGTGTTGCTGAAAAATATCCCACCGGCTCAGATGATCGTTGACTTGCAGGGCGGCACTATTGACGGTTTCTGCGTCGGCGAACCTTGGAACTTGCGGGCCTCGATGGAAGGAGTCGGCTTTACGGTGGCGACAGATTTGGAACTGTGGCCCGGACACCCCGCGAAAATTCTCGGAGTTCGGGAAGACTGGGCAAATGCTTATCCCAACACTCACATTGCTCTAGTCAAAGCTTTACTGGAAGCTTGCCACTATTGCGCCGATCCAAATCACGCCGCCGAGGTTTCGGAAATAGTCGCGGGAAGGGAGTACGTCGCTACTGATAAGAGTTACATCCAACTAGGCGACCCGAAATCTTCTGCTTGCAACCTCGATACTCCGATGCGGGAATACGCCCACCACTTGTTTTCTGGAGAGGGGGTGAATCGCCCAAGCCGCACCGAACAACTCTGGCACATGGTGCAGATGGCGCGCTGGGGCGATACTGTGTTCCCGCGCAACTGGGTGGAAATTCTGGAGCGGGTGGTGCGAGTCGGTGCGTTCAGCACGGCGGCGCGAGAGCTGGGGATGGCTGATATTAATTACACTCGCGGTTCTCTAAGCTTGTTTGACGGCTCGGTGTTTAATGCTGACGATCCGATCGGCTATCTCAACAATCTGGCGATTAAACGCGATTTCACGATGGCTGAAGTTGTACTCGATTCCGGCCGTAGAGCTGCTTAGAGCGGTTTTTTGTGCGATAAAAAGAGGGTAATTGCTAATTGTTAGTTGTTGGTCTTTAGCTGTTAATTGCTAGTGAGCAATTCCCTCTTCCTCACCTCCGTTACATCCGTTAAATCAGTTGCCGAACTTCCTTCTTTCTTTGCGAATCACCCACTCACAATTTCCTAAACCCATGCTCAACACCACTAAAAACCAGACGAACACCAAAACTCCAATCCAGCGGGGAAAAGGCCGCCGCCAACCTTTTTTGGTGATCGACAATGTTTACAAAGAATATCCAAACGGTTACAGGGCTTTAGAAAACGTCAATCTGAATGTAGCTGAGGGAGAGTTTATTACTTTGATCGGACACTCGGGCTGCGGCAAATCAACACTGTTAAATATGGTGTCGGGTTTTAGCCATCCCAGCCAGGGCACCGTGTCGATTAACGGAGAGCGGATTACGAAGCCGGGCCCCGATCGCATGGTGGTGTTTCAGGGTTACGCTTTGCTGCCTTGGCGGACGGTGTTTGAAAATGTTTATTTGGCCGTTAATGCTGTATTTCCGAATAAGTCGAAGGTGGAAAAAAATGCGATCGTCAACGAGCATTTGGCGATGGTGGGATTGACAGAAGCTGCCCAGAAAAGACCGCCGCAAATTTCGGGGGGGATGAAGCAGCGAGTTTCCATCGCCCGCGCCTTGGCAATTCGCCCGAAAGTGTTGATTTTAGACGAACCTTTTGGTGCTCTGGACGCAATTACTAAGGAGGAATTGCAAGAAGAGTTGCTGAAAATCTGGAACGATCACCGCTGTACGGTGTTGATGATTACTCACGATATTGACGAAGCGCTGTTTTTGGCCGATCGACTGGTGATGATGACTAATGGCCCGTCGGCGACAATTGGCGAAGTTTTGGAGATTCCTTTTCCGCGTCCGCGCGATCGGGTTCAAATGATGGAAGATCCGGAATACTACAATTTGCGGAACTACGCCCTAGATTTCCTGTTCCGTCGTTTTGCACACGATCACGATGCCTAATCGGTTGGGAAATCAAAGTTAAAGAGGAGAATTATGAGACTTCTCGAACAAGTTTAATTCTTGTGCGGAGTAGGGGTTGGGCATCCTGCCGGCCCAAGACAAGCTTTTTTGCAGAAGTCTATTGCAAAGTTTAAGCCCCAGTGTTCCCCGATGTCAGGGGAACATCGCTGCGGGCGCAATTTTCCCGATCCGGTTGGGTAAACTGAAGCTTAATGGTGGACGAGAAGTTTTTTCGGACGTTCGGATCTTTTTCCGATATTTTACGTCTACCAGCGAAGAGACCCGATTGCCTAGCTGTCGGTAAGCTGGCATGAACAGAGCCCACCTTCGATCCGAGGGTGGGCTTCTTCTTGATGTTATTAACCGTTTGTGGGCGATCGGTGGTTGGTGCATTCCACCCTTGGAACTGGCACACTGCAGGAACGTTTATCGGTGTTTCATGGATTAAGGCTGTTGTCAATATAGCGGTTTTCAGTGGAGTGAAGTACAGACGATCGGGTAGGGAAACGGCTGATCCTAAGTCCGGCGCTGGGATTTGCGACTTTTAACCATTGGTATAACAGTGATGATTGTAGCAAGACTTTTTAAATTTGTATTACTCAGGTTTGCACGGAAAACTCCTCTGGGTCAATATCCCAATTTACCCAGCGAATTGCTTCTTTAGCCGTTAGCGAAGCCCTCGAAGAGGATCGCACATCAGACGGCACTCGCAAAGCGTGAATGTGTCCCGTGCTCGGACAAGTCATTTTTAACAGATAAATTGGCTTTGCATTACCCTCGTCATCAAAATCATCGTCAAACTCGATGCTTAATAAAGTGTATTCCTGCCAACTATCTAATTCTGTCACCTCTAATTCTTGAATTATGCGATCGTAAGTAATTCCCTGAATTAACGCGCGCCGAACTTCTGCATTCTGTTCCTTCAACACCCACTTAGACTGCCACTGGTGCGGGTGCAGCCTACCGTACCATTCGGGCAAAATCACGCCGTGATAGGCGTAAATCGAAACACCGTCGGCCAATTGTACCGCTGGTTTTCCTTCGGCGTGCAAGCGGTGGTTGCTGTCTGCGGAAAGTGCGATCGGCTTGGAGCAGACAATGCAAAATTTTGCATAGGGATAAATCAAGCCGCAATCCCGGACAATGGATTGAAAAACTATCCAATTTCTGCGGTTGGAATGAGGTAAATTTAGAACCGAAATGCAAAAATCCAACAAACTGCCAAATGATTTCCGGTGCTGTTTTGCCGATCGCACTGTAAGCGGATTTAACTGTTTCCTCCGCTTGCGAGCGATTTATCGGGCCAGTGGAAAGCGATCTCGCTCTCCACTTTGCGCGATAAACTGGAATCAAAGCTGCTTGTTCTGGCGTCAGTTTTTTAAGCTTAGTCTGCGACAGATCTCCAACCTTGTGGCTCATATTCCCGCTGAATTCGCACCATCCAATTACCTTCGGGAATTGCGATCGCATGGTGTTCTTCGTGACTCAATAAAGCTGTCGGTGACAGCACACGCAAGTACAGAGTGCCGTCTTTTTCGTACAGTTCAGCTTGTCCCTCAATAATCTGGTGACAATGGCCGGTGACTTCACCTTCGGCGAGAGTTAGGTGAGATTTTTTTTCTCCTTCGATTTTCGGTACGGGAGTGAGAATTACGTCGCCTTGTCGGATGGGTTGCATAGGTTTTTTGTAAATTTTGTTTTCTGGTGTCGATCGATCGAGCTTTTATACCAGAACTTAATACTACATTCGTAATACACGAGTGTCAACAGCCACCAACCACATTCGATAACTCTTTGCTGCACTCACAGGGGTTATCTTGGAGTGTGAAAGTCGCCTGGGTGAGGGCGGGTTTATAGATATTGTCGATGTGAATGAAAGATTGTTGGTGAAACCCGCCCGTACAAATATTGTGGTTAATTTATGGAATCAGTTATTACTTGACCTATTTGGCCTTGCAACCTATCTCGTGTGTGTTGCTAAGGTTGCTGTCATGGCACGACCTCCTTTAACTATATTTATAGCAATTTGAATTCGCACAAGTTTGCCAGCACATTGGTATGGTGGGTCTGAGCCATAAAACTTGTTTACATCGAAACAATCGATTTCTGACGCAGCATACAAGTTGATTTAACTATTATATTATCCTTGAAATGTGGCAACCGAAACCCGATCGCGCCCTGCTTCTTTCGCCCGATAAAGCGACTCATCGGCCATCGCAATTAGCTCCCCCGGCTGCGACTTCGCCCCCGGAATGCAGCAAGCTACACCCAAACTCAGCGTTACATATTCGCTGACAGCAGACTTATCGTGAGCTATGTGCAAACCCCGCACCTGTTGTGCGATCATTTCAGCTACGGAAGTGGCACCTTCAATATCGGTATTCGGCAAAACTACTACAAATTCTTCTCCACCGTAACGCGCTACTAAATCTGCCGCTCGCTTTACCGAATGCTGGATCACCGTCGCCACTTGCCGCAAACATTCATCCCCCGCTTGGTGCCCATAAGTGTCGTTGTAAAGTTTGAAATAATCAATGTCGCACATAATTAAAGACAGCGGTGCTTCTTCCCTCGCCAAACGCCGCCATTCCGTATCAAGGTATTCATTAAAAGAGTGGCGGTTTCTGACCTCAGTCAAACTGTCGTAATTTGCCAAATACTGCAAGGCTCGATTCACTGTTTCTAACTGCTGTTTCTGCTGTTGCAACTGACGGTTGAGCTCCGCCAACTGCTGTTCGGCTGAGTGCGATCGCAACAAATTTCTCACCCTCGCCAGCAATTCCCTCTCGTCAAAAGGCTTAGAGATATAATCGTCAGCACCCGCATCCAAACTTTCGATCCGAGCTTCCATCCCCGATCGCGCTGTCAAAAAGATTACCGGAGTAGATTTCAATTCTGGCGTGTTCCGAATCTCCTTGAGCAAATCCAGTCCGTTTTGTCTGGGCATAATTTGGTCGCTAACAATCAAATTGGGCTGCAAACTTTTGGCTTTTTCTAAACCTTCAACCCCGTCACTCGCCACGGCGACTCGATAGTACGGAGTTAATAAAGTTTGGAGGTAAGCTAGCAGAAAATTGTTGTCTTCTACTACCAGCAACAGCGGTAATTCTCTACTGTCACTTGTTAATTGTTCCAGATAATTTTTGTCGTCAAAACTGTTAGGTTCCGGCAGCAGTGCCGGGGGTGCGATCGCCCGGATATTTCCCGAACCCCACTCTCCGGAGCCGAATCCAGTCAGTCCAGCCAATTGGGCGATCGCGCTCACCAACTGATTCGCTTCCACCGGCTTGGACAAATGCCTCTGAAACCCCGCCTCCAGCGCGAAGGCCGAATCTTCTTCCTCAATCCCTCCCGTCAGCGCCACGGCCGGCAGCAGTTCCCTGTGCTCGGACATTTCCATTGCTCTGATGCGGCGGATTAAATCGCAGCCGTCGGCTCCCGATACCGTCATATCGCTGACCAACACGTCGGGGCGCGACTGTTGCAACTCGGCCATCGCTTCGGCGGCGCTACCCACCGCTGTTACCTTGGCTCCAAATGCTTCGAGGCCAGTTTTGAGAAATTGCCGGATTTCGGCGCTGCTTTCCACCACCAGGACTTGCTTTCCCGCTAGGGGTTTGGAAACCGATCCGGGTCTGCTTTCCCTTTGGGCGATCGCAGCAGTGCGATCGTCGGGTGCATTTTTGTTGGCAATCGGTAGCAGCACCCCAAAGGTCGCCCCCTGACCGAGGCCGGGACTCGAAGCCCAAACACTTCCCCCGTGCAGTTCCACCAACTGTCGCACAATTGAGAGTCCGAGCCCAAGCCGATTTTGTTCCTTGTTCTGGAAGTTGTCTGCAGGGCGGAAGTAGTCAAAGATGTGCGGCAGAAATTTGGGGTCGATGCCGCAACCACTGTCGCTGACCCGAATCAACACGCCCGACTCAGTAGGCTCGATCCGCACTTGAACTGGGTATGGTGTCGATTCTGGGGTGAATTTGATGGCGTTGGCCAGCAGGTTCCAGACTACTTGCTGCAAGCGTTCTGCATCTGCTAAAACGTAGCTGACGGCGGGGTCGAAATGTTTTTCTACGCGGAGGTTTTTGGCATCGGCGGTGGGACGGAGGGTGTCGATCGCAGATTCTATGATAGATGGGAGGTGAACTTCGCCGATGTTCAGGCACACTTTCCCTCGCAGCAACCGCGAGAGGTCGAGGAGATTGTCTATTTGCCGGTTTTGTAATTTGGCGTTGCGCTCGATGATTTCCAAAGCGCGGCTGGTGGTGGCTTCGTTTAAATTGCGCGATCGAGCTAGCTGCACCCATCCCAAAATCGCGCTCAGGGGCGATCGCAGTTCGTGGGAGGCGATCGCCAGAAATTCGTCTTTTGCCCGGTTCGCTTCGGCTTGGGCTGCTTCAACGGCTTTGCGATCGGTGATGTCGAATCCGATCGCCAAATACTGACAGGGTTTTCCCTTGCAGTCCAACAGTGGAACTACTGCTGCGTACACCCAATAATCACTTCCATTCTTGGCTTTATTCTTAATGTCTCCTTGCCAAACTTCACCTTTGGCAACAGTTGACAGCAAATTTTTGATTATTTCCGAAGATTTATATTCCGAATGGAGGATGCCAAAGTGGCTGCCGATTAGTTCGGTCTGGGAATAGTTGGAGATGGAGCAAAGTCGTTCGCTGACATAGTTAATAATTCCTCGCGCGTCAGTCCTCAGCGCCAGTGTCGATCGGTCGATCGCTCTTTTAAAATCTAAACATTCTTGTAGCGACCAATCTAGTTCTTTTGTCGTAGAAAATTGACCGACCCGATCGGGCGCGTTTTGTTGCTGGCGATCGGGCTTATCCTTACTCCGTTGTTGGATTTCCATTGCTTCTATTTTCCCCTGACGGCTGACACCTAATCTACTCGCATCCTGATTCATTATCACAATTTTCTTTCCCGCGCCGGCGCGTGTAATATTTTGTATCTCTTCATCTTCCTGAAAAATTGGCAGGTACCACTTCCAATCGGGAGTCACCTCAATTTTTGTTTATAGTTGGCTAAAGTTTGTCAATCTGAGGACTGATTTTTTCAGATCTAGCCGCTTATCGGCTGCTAGCTCATTTTTTTTATCTTTGTATCTTTTATATTTTACTAAGGGGAATCACTGAGAAATTTATGGTGTGGAGCACACACCGACAGTTGCATTGTTGTTTGAAACGGATATCATAACCGTCAACTTTTTTCTCACAATTACTCCTAGTATCTGGCACAAAGTCTCGTCTTCGGCAGGCTTTCGCGTCTGTGGCATTCTGCCTCATCTCCACTGAAGGAGATATATGTGCAGGGCTAGACAGTTCCCAAATCACGGGCGGGTTTGGGCGCACAAAGTCCCTGTCTGGCGATCGTCCATAACTTCTTTTAAATTATTTTCTTCAACATCTTGACAGGTCTGTATATTTTTTGTATTATCAAATGTAATATGCCTTCAGAGAAGACAACCGGCAAACTGCCTTGACGCACTCAACTATTAACAATTTGAGGAAAATCGTCTGTGAATTTAGACGCTGTACGCGAGCAATTTGAACAAAGAGCCTTTGATTATGACGGCTTAATTCCTCGCCTCATTCCGCGCTATGGCGAGCAACACGATGTAATATTGCAGCTAATCCCTTCTGAAACTAATGCTAACATAAAAGTTCTGGATTTAGGCGCGGGAACTGGCATACTGTCGGCTATGATTCTGCAAGCATTTCCTCAAGCAAAAGTCCTAGCCTTTGACATCGCCCAAAATATGCTGAAAACTTGCCAAACTAACTTGTCCGCTTTCGGAGAACGGCTGACCTTGCAGCAAGGAAACTTTGCCGAAGATGATTTCGGCAGCGGTTACGATTTAGTAGTTTCAGGCTTGGCAATCCACCACCTCGACAGCGCAGGTAAACAACAGCTATTTCACAAACTTTTCCACTCTATGAATCCAGGGGGAATCTTGCTAATTCGAGATATTGTGACAGGTGCTACTCCTCGGCTGACTGAGCAATACGAACAGTTGTGGCGGCAGTACATGAAAGCTAACGGAGAAGACGATGCAGCCTGGTTTCAAAAATATCGAGAAGAAGATATTCCCTCCTCTGTGGAAGAGCAGACAAAGTGGCTTGCCGAAGCTGGTTTTGCCGACGTCGGATGTCACTGGCGCTATCTCAACTTTGCTATTTTTGGCGGAGTTATCCCAAGGTAGAAGACCTGCGACCGAATGTAGAGTTTTTGATAATTATCAAAAGATAAACCTCGTGAAAAATCGCACACAGAAAATTTTTTATTCCCGGAAGTAGAACCTAATTGTGTAGGTGCTTAAGGGCGTAAGTCACCGCTAGAATTATGGTCTAAAATATTTCTTTATTGTGGCTAATTTTTAAAACCATCTGTAGATAATAATTCACTCAAGCGCCCTCTAGCAGTGTAAACAGATTCAACAAACCCGCCTCCCATCAACGATATAACCCGCTAGTGACATTTTGTAAAAGGTGATTGAAAAAATCAATAAATAAAGTAAAATTATGAAGGATCATCGATTAGTAAAAATCAGCCGATATCTCAGCAAACACCTGCGTCACGCGCCCTCGCGCATCGGCATTGAACTCGCTCCAGGTGGCTGGGTTCCTGTTAGCGCACTCCTCGATGCGTGCCAAAAAAATAACTTTCCAGTTCTGCAAGCTGAACTCAAACAAGTAGTCGTGCAAAACGACAAGCAGCGCTTTTCATTTGACTCCACAGGCACTCTAATTCGTGCCAACCAAGGGCACAGCGTAGAGGTTGACTTGCAGTTAGAACCCGCTGTTCCCCCAGATATTTTATATCACGGAACAGGTAGCACTGCAGTGGAGTCTATTCTCAGTCAAGGAATTAAGAAAATGTCGAGGCATCATGTTCATTTGTCCGTGAATATCCAGACGGCGCGCCAAGTAGGTGCAAGACATGGCATCCCGGCAGTCTTGACTGTAGATGCCGCAGCAATGCAACGCGACGGTCATACATTTTACTGCTCGGAAAACAAAGTTTGGTTAGTAGATTTTGTGCCGCCAGCTTATCTCAAAATAAGTTGATAATTTTCCTTTTATTTGTAGAATGTGTGCCACAAAAAATGTAAAATAAGAGTAAGTAGGACTTTGGCAAAATGAGTGCGGAAAATATGGGCGATCGCGAAAACAATTATCATCAAAATAATTCTCAAAATAGAGGTCTGCTAGGCTCTGGTTGGCGACCTTTTTATCGTAAATTTGATTGGGAACACCTGGTACATTTAGCGTCTAGCGACCCCCAAGAACTAGCTCAAAAAACTTTAGGGGCAGCTAGCGATATTGCCGACGCAATGGGACGACACCAATATACTTGGTGGGCAAATATTTTAAATGTATTTTCGGAAAATACTCGCTACGAAATTGATGAATTTTGGGATTACATTACTCCGCAGCCAGTTTACCCGGATTACCGCTACAAAGACGTTTTAGTTACCGAAACGCCTGTGGTGCAATTGGTCAGCCGCGCTAGCATTCCCATCGACTACGTTCTCAACAAACTCCAAGAAATTACTGTTTTCAAAGTTCTGGATTTGCTAGGGAAACCGGATGCAATTACCCAGTCTTTTATGGAGCGACATTTTTCTTATCCCCCGGAGCGGTTTGTTAGCTGGGAACGCTTGGAAGTTTTGGGTACTGTTTATGCTTCTTGGGCTCGATTCGGCTGCTGGCTGCAAATTGACAGCTACGATAGGGGAAGACGCTGCTACACTCTGATTTGCCAAGATATTGCGCCGCTCGTTAGCAAGGCAACTTATAATTTAGCGGTGATTCTGGGCGGGTACAAAAGCCGCGTCGGACAGGTTCACAGTCAGTTCCCAATTCGCACGTTTTCTGCGGAGGTTCAAAGTTTTACTGATACAGTTCAGCAGGCAATTTTGGATCAAAATCAGTTGGCTGTTTTGGTTAGTGGCGAACCGGGAACGGGAAAAACTGCTTGGACGCAAGCGGTAGCAAAGGAAATTTTAGTGCCGCTGGGTTATGTGATTTTTATCTTAGACCACGATGCTGTGGAAAATTTTGTGCCACCGAGTTATTTAGAGCGGATTTGTATTATTATCAATGAGGCTGATAATTTGGCTCAAGATCGATCGACTGCAGAGGCACAACGCACTAACAAAACTGAACACATTTTGAGTTTGCTGGATGGCACTTTGTATCAAAGCGTCATCGACGAACACGGCATTCAATTTCAGCAAAAACTCGTAGTTTTGATGACTTGTAACACGACGGAAAGATTAGATCCTGCAATGTTACGGAAAGGGAGAGTGGATTTTACCAGTGAATTTACGCACAAATTTGTTTGAGCGCTCTCTTGCATTCTCAAGCTATCTGGCGATCGCACTGGCTACACGATCTAATACTATGTTCGATTTGGGATTTTCAATTAAAAAATTGGGAATGACTGATGAAGCTCATGGTTTGGATCGCGGGCGGACAGTTGCATTCTTTTGGGAGCTTGTATAAAATATCCCACAATTACCAGGAAATCTTCTGACTCTCAAAGTTTGGGGGAAACTTTTTTGAGTACCTATAGACCATTAGTGTCAAGAATCGCCTAAAACCCTTTTTATCTCTCGTTTTTTGCCTAGTCTGGCTGCCCTCCTGCGCCCCGGAATAGTGGGGGGACACAACAGAGCACTCCCGTCCCCTCCGACTATTATTCGGGGGGCGCTGGCGCGATATATGCCTAATCGTCAAACGGCAACCTGGCACTAGCTTTGGTCTTAAATTGACACTAATGCCTATAGACATATCCCCATCAAAAATGATATCAATGATGGGTGATACCCTCTAAGGGTATCGTCCGAGAGAGCAAATCAGGGGAAAACAGCATTTTTGGTCTCAAACAGAATTTTTCAAACTTGACAGTTATGGAGGAAATCCCAAACCGTGCAAACTAAGCCAGTTCAGCAAAAAAGTCAGGGACTGGGAAGGTACGTTGACGGGACTTTCCCGATCGCCCAACAACCCGCAGAGGCAACCGTGTCGGAGAGTAAAGACAGATTTCGGCGGTTTGTGGAGCGCTCCGCCGAGGCCGTGGCAATGGTAGATTGTGAAATGCGCTATCTGTCGGTTTCTCGTCGCTGGGAAACAGATTGCGGGTTGGGCGACGGCGAGGTCATCGGCCGATCTCATTGGGAACTGTTCCCGAATCTCCCGGAATATTGGGAGCAAAATGCCCAGGCTTGTTTGACGGGAGTTTTGGAATACAGCGAGTTTGTGGCAGGGCGATCGATCGCATCTGTATCAGGAAAAACCGCAAGTTGCTCTGTCAGCGAGTCGGTAAGATGGGTATTTCAACCTTGGAAAAATAGCGAAGGTGCGATCGGCGGTTTGATTTTGTTTGCATCTAAGATAGCTGAGGCTCCCCCTCAAACCAATTGCTATAATAAATTTCAGTCCGAGGTCAAAAGAAAGCAGTTAGAAACAATACCACAACTAACTCAAATTGCCCTCGAAAATGCTGCTGATACAATCTTTTTTAGTACCTCAGACGGTCAAATTTGCTACGCGAACAAAGCCGCTTGCCATCTTTTCGGCTACTCGGAATCGGAACTGCTAAACATGAGGGTTAGCGACATCGATTCGCATTTGCCAGCATCGGATTGGCGAGAACACTGGGCTCAACTCAAGCAGGAAACCAACCTCACTTTTGAAACCAGTTACAAAACCAAAGACGGCGCCAGTTTTTCGGTCGAAGTTAAAGTTAATTATTTAGAATACGGCGGCTGCGAATACCGCTGCGCGATCGCCCGCGACATTTCCGCTCGCCTCGCAGCAGAATCAGCGCTCGTAGAGGCAAAAGAGCAACTTCAAGCGGTTTTAGACGCCGTGCCCGGATTAGTTTCTTGGGTAAGTTCCGATTTGCGCTACTTGGGAGTAAACCGACATTTAGCTAGCGCTTACAAAATGCCGGCAGAACTATTTATCGGTCAAAAAGTAGGTTTTTTAGATACAAGTCCCAAATTTAACGATTTAGTCTACGATTTCTTTGCCAACCATAAAAAGAAGACATCTCAAGAAGTAACAGCGAGCATTAGAGGAGAAAATAAAACTTATCTAATTGTCGCTCAAAAATACCATAACAGTACGGCGGCGGTATTTGTGGGATTGGATATTACCGAAAGCAAACAGTCTCTTTTGGCTTTGCAAGAATCAGAAGAACGCCTGCGACAACAAGCGGCTAAATTAGAGCAGACGCTGTTAATTTTGCAGCAAACTCAAACTCAACTGATTCAAACAGAAAAGATGTCATCCCTGGGGCAGTTGGTAGCAGGAATAGCGCACGAAATTAACAATCCAGTTAGTTTTATTTCCGGCAATGTCAGCCACGCCACCGGCTACATTCAAGAACTGCTGCGAACGATCGACCTTTACCAAAAGTATTATCCCCATCCCGTGCGGGAAATTCAAGATTTGATAGAAGAATTAGACTTAGACTTCATCAAAAAAGACTTGCCAAAACTGCTAAATTCTATGAAAGTAGGTTCGGAAAGGATTCGCGATGTCGTGCGATCGCTCCGCTTGTTTTCGCGTACCGACGAAGCCCAAATGAAGCCTGCTGATATCCACGAAGGTTTGGACAGCACTTTGCTAATCTTGCAAAATCGACTGCAAGCTAAAGGGGGACGGCCGGGGATTTCTCTAGTTAAAGAGTACGGGGATTTGCCGCGAGTTCACTGCTATGCGGGACACTTAAACCAAGTGTTCATGCACTTGTTGACAAATGCGATCGACGCTTTGGAAGAAGGGGGGAGAAATGCCGAAAAGTATGGTAAAATTCAAAATCAGTCTTACTTGTCTTCAGCCAGGTCGAAGTCTGAAAAATTCAATCCCGAAATTCGGATTCGGACTTCCGTGGTAGGGGAAAACGAAGTTGCGATCGCCATTAGTGACAACGGCCCTGGCATGACTGAAGAAGTCCTAGACTGCATCTTTGACCCTTTGTTTACCACTAAATGTCCAGACACGAGCACAGGTTTGGGTCTAGCAATATCCCAGCATTTAGTAGTAGAAAAGCACGGTGGTAAATTGCACTGTGTTTCGCGTCCGGGAGAGGGAACTGAGTTGATAATTAAAATTGCGATCGGCAACGATTAATTAGCTATTTACAAATAGGAAGTAAGATGGTAATTGAGTGGCTAAAATTTAAAGTACCTCAAGAAAAGTGGGAGCAATTTATTCAGCGAGATCAGGAAGTTTGGACGGCGGGACTAAAAAGTTTGGACGGTTTTTTAGGCAAAGAAATTTGGGTAGATCCGGTGGAAAATGAGGTGGTGATGTTGATTCGCTGGGAAACTAGGGAGAAGTGGAAGTCGGTTCCACAAAGCACAATAGATGAGTTGGATGCTCAAATGGGGGATTTGCACATTGCGATCGCCGAAAGTCGCGAATATCAAGTTCGCAAGTTTTTACATTAGTTAGTCAGCAGTCAGTTGATAGTGTTAATTTTTGAAAGATTAATCATGCGTTTTACCTTGATTGTACCGCAGACATCGATTTGGTATTTGGTGTCAAGGGCGATCGTGGTACAATCATCGTACTATTTGGTATTTGCTGTGAAGGGCGATCGGGCCACCCCTTGCTTTCCACCTATGCAAGCACAGATAACCTGGACACTTTCGGATCTGATTTGTTGTGTTGTGTGCGCTACCTAGACAGTGACAGACTTGGCAATTTTTGCCAGCAATCGCAACGCTTCATTGACAGAAGCTGAGTCTCGAAATATTTCTGCTACGTCTGGATCGAGAATCACAACATTACTTGATTTCATATAGGCTTCATAGTATTTGCCACGGACACCACCTGAAAAATCATATTCAGGTCTCATCTCGTCATTAATTGTTACTTCAGGTTCCTGACTCATAGCTTTTTCTCTCTTGTCGGGTGGCTAAACGGGCGCTGATTAAACGCACTTCACCTTCTCGTTCTGTATGGGACACAACAAAAAGGCGCTGTAAATTTGACTGACCGATCGTTAAAAGACGGAACTCACCTACAGAGTGGTTAGGGTCAGAAATTGTAATAGCCAGTGGATCTCCGAAGACAGTGACAGCTTCTTCAAAAGACACACCATGCTTTTTGGCATTACTACTCGCTTTGCTTGAGTCCCACTGAAACTTCATAGATATATTCTACTCTCAAGCAGAAGAGGGAGGTTGGCAATTGCCTAGCTTACTGCTGTATTTTACTATTTAGGGCAACATGGCGAAAATCAAAAATGTCAATGTGACTGACTTCTAGAAACTCATAGACTCTGAGGAATGTTGAACTGCTGCTGTAGCGCTGTCATAGCTGTCTCCGCTGGAATACCTTCACCTCGACCGAAGCTTTCGAGTCCTTTGCGAGTGCCGATGATAGCTTCGAGGTAGTCGATACGTTCTAGCAGTTGTTCGTAGGTATTGATTTGGGGGTTTGGAGTGGATTTGAGCGATCGTACCAAACTGAGAATATCCGCAAGTAGTTCGTCAGGGGTGCTATCGATTTCTTGGATGAGGAGTTCTTTGATGGTCATCGCGGCATCTGGTGGAGGTTTGATGCTTTGATTATAACGAATGTCGATCGCTATGAGTTTTGATGGGCGATCGTTGTTGGTAGAATCATCGCAGTGTTGGGTATTTGGTGTGAGGGGCGAGATCCTTCCCATTCAATAGCACCTATACCATCCGTCAAGATACTGGTACAGGTGAACAGCTTTGAGGTAAACTAGAATTGCTCGAAGTTTCTGGAATCTGACTAGGAAACAATGAAACTGATCTCGCATATCGGAACAGATAGTATATTGCTTAAACAATTCATTTTTCCCTTGGGGAAACCTCAAAAGCTAACTCGTGACGAAAAAAACAGACATTAAACTCCGAGAAAAAGTTGAGGTGTCCAAGAATTACAGGTGCATCTGTCGAACGAGTCCAAGCGAATGCAAGCAAAAGCGGTGAAAACTGAGTAACTTTACCCGAAAGCACTAATCCCCGCCCCTCACTGTGAGCCAAATTCCCGCTCAATTGAATAGGAACAGTTTGCTGTTCCCATGTTGCCCCTAGTTGTAGACCAATCTGATAAGGCAAAACGTTGACACTTGCACCCGTATCCAACAATGCCATCACTTCTACGGAGTTGTTGCCGTTGGAGAGAGTGATGGGCAAATATGGCATGATACTCGATCGCCCAAGGCTATCAATGCGCTCGATAAATGGAAATCGCTGACTATTAAGCATGAGCTGATTCTTGGGCGGCAAGTAGAAGTTCTGATAATGCTTGAACTGATTCCATATCTGCCTGTGGAGACCATACAACTGCATCGGTTGATGCTAGTTGATTCAGGAGTACATTTTCTGAATTAGTATCTTCAGCAGGTTCTAGGCTGCATCCTTCTTCCTTAGCAACTGCAAGTAGGAGAAAGTGAATGAGTCGCAGTTTATCTTGATGAGATAATTGACCGACGGCGGGTAAAAGCTCACTGAGAGGCATATCGCTTGTTTAAGATGACATACATTTATTTTAGCCTTTAAACTCGCGTTTTAATGGCGATCGCTCTTGATGCGCGATCGGGCGATCGCTACCCGTACAATCATCGCAGTGTTTGGTATTTGGTGTGAGGGGCGATCGCTCTTTGATTTTATGCTCTCACTCAGCAGAAACAATAAAGGGCGATCGATCTTGATGGGCGAAGGGCGATCGCACTTATAGTCAGTCGTCTTTGAGCGGTTGAGCTTCTGCCTCAACCCAACCACGGACAAATTCGATTGGAATGTTTAATGGTGCGAACAGTTGTTTCAGGCTTTCAATTCCACCCTCTTTAAAAGCATTACGGAGTCGATCGCGGAAAGTAGGGTTGCGTTTAATTTCTTCGCAAACAGCACGTTCAATATCTCCTGGATAAGTGTGTTGCAGTTGATTCAACAACTGTTGAATCTCGGCAGCAGATTCAGAGATAGAAGGTTTCCGATTAAAATTATTTGTTTCGTTGATTGTCGCGTCAACCCCCACAGCAATGTTTCTTCCTGTCAGAGAGCCACCATTCATAATTATCCCTTCATTATGTTCACTCATTGTTAACTCCTAAATTTGTCATCCTAGGTAAATATTGCACAATTCAAATACTTGCCCTGGTTCCAATTGATTCATTTTCTGTCATTATCTGTTCCGTCAGTAGGTCCTGCTTTGTTCCCTTTTCTTTTAATCTGTAATATTAATTTGGCTCTTTTTCCTACAGCGATGTTTTCGGCCTGGAGAGAACCACCATCAACGATTATACCGTGATTTAATATAGTTGAACTTGCATTTTTGAAGTCGGAGGTGTCTATATTCTTGCTATCCAAAAATTTTGACAAACCATCTACAATCCTGCGTTCAATGATTTTCAAATACATTTCTTGATCGAGCTTCTGAAAAAATTTTTGATATTCCTCTTGACTCACCCTTTCACGCAAGCTAGAGATCGCTCCATAATTAAAGGTAGGATTAGATTTGATTTCTTTTTCTTTCTTCTTTTTTCGGTTTCTTTTTTTTCGATATTCACTGAAATCTAAATTATCAATAGATATTAGTAATCTACAAATAGATATTAGTGCAGATATACTCAATAAAAATGTTTGGAATGCAGACCTCCAAGCAAGTTTTAGAATATCTGCCTTAGATGGTTCAGATTTGATATCATCATACTGACGGTAGTATGACCTTAAAGGTGTGAGCAAGTAATAATTTGCCTCTATAAATAAATTTTCTCCAATTTTTGACAATCTGAGAAAAATTGACAAAATGATTTCGCCCTTCCAGTCAGTCACTCGCAGACATCTATAATGGCGAATAGAATCAGTGGGATTCTCAATAAAAAATCGAATTAAATGATCCTCAACTCTAGTATTTGGTCGCATCATATCTTGAGGTAAAAAAATTTTCCCCTCGCGAAGTTCTTGCCCATTCCCATTAATGTACAAATTATCTTCAATACTCAAATTGTCTAATCCCAGGTTTTGGATGGAATCAGTTATGTAGTCATATAGCTCACTGACTGCGAAGTCTATAGGTTGCTTTGTGTGTATACGTTTTTCTTTCCCTTTCTTAATATCTACAGCAAATGACCACCCATTAATATTTAATCCAGAGCCAACGAAGGGTGAAAATCCACCGTATATAATGACATTAGCATCTTGGCTTTCAGATATTTCTTTTAGCTTCTGTTCTTGTTCTGGGCTAACTTGTTGTGAACGTATAAACTCAGGATTAAAATTCTTTTTTAATAAATATTTTCCTACTATTTTATAACGACTTTCGCTTTCGTAGGAAAATACTATTATCCATGCCAGCGAATAAATAATCAGACAGCAAATATATAAATTGAGCTGGAAAAACAATCCCAATAGAAATAAACATGGCAAGAAAATATATAAACGATTGTTTCGTTCATTTCTCCTTGTCTTAGCCAAAAGACAGCTCTTAATTACAGTGGGAATATCGACCCCATGACAAATACCTATAACCGTATAATCTTCCTCAAGAAATTCTTCGAGAATTTGATCGCAGAATTTTTCATCGATTTGAACTGCTGCACAGAGATAGCGCGTCGATTCCGTCATTCTTCGTTCCATGTTTCCTAGATCCTTAGATTCAACTAAGGAGATATACACAACTTATCCCCCCCATCAGAAACTTTGTCTAGCCAAAAACGTTCAATTTTGTACCTATATATACCTCCCTATAGACTCCATTCAACTTACTTCTGTACACAAATGTGGAAAAATGTATTAAACTGTTCTTAAATGTGAGCTATAATACAAAAAAATTACCTCTCCCGGCCCCCATGAATCTGAAAGAAGCCTTAAACCTCGCCGATCGCATAATCTTCGAGAAAACGGGTCAACACCTTGATGATTTACAAGCAGCGGTACTGAAAGGAACTCTACAACGCGAGACATACAAGCACATAGCCAAAGACTTTGACTGTTCGGAAAGTAGTGTTCGGAAAGTGGGATCGGAATTATGGCAGATACTTTCAGAAGAGTTGGGAGAAGATATCAGTAAATCAAATTTACGATCGGCTATTCAAAGGTTTCAAGTCTCTAATGTTTCAAGCTTTACACAAAACGTCATCGAACAACACATCAGTGGTAATTTTAATACCTGTGGAGAAGGAAGACACCCCCCAGATATATCAACGTCACATCCAGATAATAACGAAACATCTAACCCAAAACCAACTAAAACTTTACATCAAGATTTAAGCGAAATGCCGGAGTTGGGCAATTTCTTCGATCGCACTTCCTCACTCCACACCCTCACCACCTGGATTCTACAACAAAACTGTCGCCTCATCACCCTCACCGGTATCAGCGGCATCGGCAAAACATCCCTAGCAGTACAACTCGTACAACAAATCAAAGACGAGTTTGAATACGCAGCTTGGTTCACACTAGACGAACTCTCCACCATCGATAAATTTCAATCTAACCTAACACAGCTTTTTTACCAGTCAGAAAAACAAGATTCATCCCCAACAAACCAGAAACCCTTACCGCTGATTAAATATTTACAAAACCATCGCTGTTTAATAGTCTTAGATGACATTCACAACCTTTTCTGTAGCGACGAATTGGCAGGAAAGTATAAACCAGAATACGAAGAATATCGCTCCCTATTCAAACAAATAGAGAAATTATCCCATCAAAGTTGCTTTCTGCTAGTTGGTTGGGAACCGCCGAAAGAAGTTCCTCAACTCACCAGCGAAAATACTCCAATTCGTACCTTACAACTCACTGGTTTAGATACCGCAGCCGCAGGGGAAATCCTCAGAGATAAAGGATTAGCAGAAATCGATAACTGCGAAGCACTCATTCACCGCTACCAAGGCAACCCGTTATGGTTAAAAAGCGTGGCAACTCTGATTCTAGAGTTGGGAATCGGCGCGACCGAGTTATTAATAGATGATACCATATTGTTGCCCGAAGATTTGAAAGATGTTTTACAGCAGCAGTACGATCGCACTTCCGAACTAGAAAAACAAGTTATGTCCTTGTTGGCGACAGAAAACCAGCCAGTCAACGTCGCCAAATTGCTACAAAACGGACAAATATCATCATCAAATTTGCTAAACGCATTGCAATCTCTATCGCGGCGCGGCTTGATCGAAAAACAGGAAAGTCTTTACACTTTGTCACCTGTACTGAAGCAATATATCAAAACTCGACGATCGCACTTAACAAACATCGACAATGAATAAACATTTCAAACAACACCGCTTGTCAACTCTTGTTTCCTCAAATTCGGCAACAATGCCAAAACATCCAAATACCACCACCAACGCTGAGGTGTAATCTCCTCAAATTTGCGCTTCTGGGTTAAATCCACAAATCTCGACAACTCCTCATAAAACTCCTTTGCTTGTTCAACTAACCGTCGATCGGCATTTGCTAATAAACCTTTCTCTTCCTCACTCAGTTGAGATTCAACTTTTGCCAACTCATCTCTAAGTTGCAACATTTCTAAATGTTCAGCCCCACTCACATCAGGAAATTCAACCATTACACAATAGTTTTTTACCAAAGTATTCATAACAAATCCTTAACTAAACCTACATAAATAAACATTGAATTAGCCAGGTAGCTTTCCGGTTCCTTTGGAGGAAAAGCCGTTTCTAAAACTCCATCCAAGCCCATCATTACCAGCCATATTGTGTTGTTTACACTGCTGGTAACTGTCGGATAAAACATTTCTCCGTAGACATACACATAAACTTTAGCATCAGCATCCCTGACAATTAAACTGATAACTCCATTATATTCTTCAAGGGTCGCATCCGGCCCTAAATGACCTAAATTAATCCTTTTGAGTAAATGAGACATTGCTTTTCCTGGTTTCCAGAAAATTCCGTCTCTCACCCGCTCAATTGCCTGCACAATCTCTAATTGCCTACCTTCATCAAAACTCAACTTTAACCTTACCTGATAAAAACTGAACTGCAAATAAACATATCATAGCCTATTGAGCATTACCCCAAAAATTATAAAACCTAAGACTGTGCTATCATAGAATACAAAACTTATTAAATCGACTTCTATGACCACAATAACTACAATCACAACAGCCTCGCAACTCGCTGATTACTACATCTGGTTCGCGAATGATGTAGGTTCCTACCTCAGCAACCACAAGCTACAAAAACTCTTGTACTATGCCCAAGCATGGTATTTAGCTTTTGAAGATACACCGCTGTTTGATGAAGATTTTGAAGCTTGGGTGCACGGGCCGACTATCCCGGCTTTATTTTACGAATACAAAGAACAATTTGACTGGAAGCCAATTCTGAAAGAAGTCGAAAAACCCGAGTTTCCCAAAGAAGTACAAGAGTTTTTAGACGAGTTATCCGACGAATATTTCTTTTGCGATGCCTATGAGTTAGAATTGATGGTGCGCCGCGAACATCCTTGGATTAATGCTAGAGGTGATTTGCCAAAAGATGAACCTTCTCATGCTATTATTACCAAGGAATCAATGAGAGAATTTTACAAAAGCCGTGTCATTGAAGAAAATTAAGAAGGCAGATATACGCCGGCAGCAATCTTTATCTAACATCAATCGTCTTGATGTAAAAATACCGGAAGGAATTAGTTTTTCCTTCAGGTATTATCAGGATGATAAAGATAAATTTTAAATTGGCGGTAGAGATGCTAAGTATCTAGCGTCTTTACTGAGAAGGCTGCGCGATTTGTCACAATTGAACGCTCAAGAAATTATCAACAATCAAAGTAAAAGCCTGCGCTGTCATGGAATTATCTGGCTAACTACAACTGAGCCTAATGGTTTCGGGATTCCCAATGAAGAAATTTTAATCAATATTCCCTACCACTTTCAAATATCTGCTAATGAGTATGGTAGGGTGCATGGCTTTTTTAGTGAAAATGTTTTTTATATTGTCTGGCTAGACCCAGAACACAATCTTTACAGTTGAAATTATGATAAATTACCCACGGTCACGACACGGCAGTGCCGTTTCCCTACAACATAATTGGGTGATAGTTACGTCTCTCGCGATCGATTATTTTGAATTAGGGAAACTGCATTGCCGTGTCCTCTGTTGCTCGGATTAAAGAAACCGGGTTTTTTACGCTCATCTGTGGCTGCGACGAAGTATTCTCGCAAAAAACCCGGTTTCTGGGCCCCATGCGTAAGTCCTAATTTTAAGTTAAGAAAACTTTGCATAGAGAGCTGAAATAAAATTAACGCTTAAAAAGCCTACTCCTAGTACGAGAATGATAAAGATGGCGATACTGAAAATAGACTTTAGCCGATCGCCAATTCCGGGTTTTTCTGAGTTCATTGGTCAATTTTTGCAGTAAATTGGAGAGGGGCAATTGAGAAAGAGTAGATTATACCAACGGGCGCACAAAAAGGCAACTCCCGACAAGCTCCCAACCACGATCGTCCTGGGTAAGTCGCATTTTTTTAACTTTTAATCTAAAATCTAAAATCTAAAATCGTCTTAGGCATTTTTCGGTGAGCCTGGGCAGCCCGAAGTCGATCGCCCGAACCCGATCGCGCTAACTCCTGTAAAATAGAGGGCGCGTTGGGGCGAACCTTTTAACAGCCGGAATTGGGCGCGATCGTCACAGGCTCCCAAATACATAATAATATGTCAATCATCCTTAACTTACTCACAAAGGTAAAAATAGAAGAGTTTCAAGAAATAATCTAAAACATATAACTGAAAAAAGGATAGAAATCGATGCTCCACCCAATCTCGCAACCTTACCAACAACGAGCAAATACTATGACCCAAAGAGCCGTGCGGAAGCCAAAACCCTCTGTTGCAAACCACTTGAGACCAACTTTTCCTCAAAGGCACTGGTTGGAGCTGGCAGAGTACGCCTCTCTGGCGGCCTCTGGTGTGGGTTCCCTGGCGGTGGCAGTGTCGGGTCAAGCTTTTTACGGGGTGGCTCCCCTAACTTTGGCTTTGTCGCTGAATGTGGCTAACCGGTATCGGTTCGAGCAGCAAGTGCGAGTGCATCAAAATTCGGAAATGGCTCAAGTCCAAAAGTCTGTCAATAAAGTCGAAAAAACGGCCGTGACGGTAATTGTTAAATTACGCAAGCAGTTGTCAGCAGATATTGCAGCGCTGCGCCAGCAAATGGCTGCACTGCCTAGGGCTGAGGGCTTTGAAGAGTCGATCGATATTCAGCGGCAGTTACTGAGTTTAGGAGAGTCGGTAGCTTCTTTGCAAGAAATCGTGGCGTCTGCTGTGCTCGATGTCCGCCAGCAGGTGAGCGAACAACTGCAAGATTTATCGGTTGGCCAACGGGCGAATCTCCAAGCTGTGGAACAGGCTATAGAGCAACTGCAAAGCGCCACGCAAGGCTTGGCAGAAACTTCTATCAGCCGAGACGACTGGGAAGTAGTAAATACTCGATTTTTGGAAATCCAGAAAGTCATGGCCAATTTGCAAAGCCAACTGCAAGCTCCCGCACACCAATCGACTGCAGATTTGTCGATTGTCCAAGCTCAAATCCACCGTTTGGAACACGAGCAGCAAGAAGTTGTCAAACCTCACCTCAAGCGCTTAATCTCAGTTGTCAAGGAGTTGCAGCACACACCAGAGAACCGTCAGTAGTCAGCAGTCATTAGTCAACAGTCATTAGTCAACAGTCAACAGTCAGAAGGAAGATTTTTTACCTCGCACACTGAGACACTCAGACACTCAGACACTCTCCGACTGTCGCCCGATCGACCCAAATTTTTTGACAACTGTGTTAAAAGATTAAAAGCTAATCTCTCTAGTTCACCTGTTTTCAACCTGTTACAAGAAAAATCAATGACTGCAACCGTAACTATTGCTGATAACCCGTTACTAATCGGTCAAGGATTGCCTCCATTTGACGCGATCGAACCAGAACACGTAGTCCCCGCTGTTACCCAACTGCTGACCGAACTAGAAGCCTCGCTAGCTGACTTAGAATCGTCTGTAGAACCGACTTGGAGCGGCTTAGTAGAACCATTGCAGCGACTCGGAGAGCGTTTAAATTGGAGCTGGAGCATTGTCGGACATTTGATGGGCGTGAAAAATAGCCCGGAACTGCGATCGGCTCACGAAACAGTGCAGCCGGAAGTAGTAAAATTTTGGAGCAAGCTCAGTCAAAGCAAACCGCTTTATGAAGCTTTTAAAGCGCTGCGGGCTAGCGAAAATTGGGACAGCTTAGAGTCAGCTCAAAAGCGAATTGTTGAAGCCGCTCTCCGAGACGCCCAACTCTCCGGCGTCGGTTTAGAAGGCGAGCAAAAAGAGCGTTTTAATGCCATTCAATTAGAATTGGCCGAAATTACTACCCAATTTTCCAATCACGTCCTCGACGCTACCAAAGCATTCAGCATCACCCTCACAAACAAAGAAGAAATTGACGGTTTGCCACCGAGTTTGTTGAGTTTAGCCGCTCAAGCCGCTCGCAGCGCCGGCGCAGAAAATGCGGATGCCGAAAACGGCCCTTGGCGGATTACTTTAGACTTTCCGAGTTACGGCCCTTTCATGCAGCACAGCACCCGCCGCGACTTGCGCGAAAAGTTGTACAAAGCTTTTGTCGGCAGAGCAAGTAGCGGAGAATTGAATAACTGGCCGTTGACCGATCGCATTTTAGCTTTGCGCCAGGAAAAAGCTGCTTTGGTCGGGTTTAGCAGTTATGCCGAATTGAGCTTGGCGAGCAAAATGGCTCCCGACGTTGCAGCAGTGGAAGCTTTGTTAGAAGAATTGCGCTTAGCTAGTTACAGTGCTGCTGTCAAAGATTTAGAAGATTTGAAAGCTTTTGCTGTCGAAAAAGGCGCGCCGGAAGCTGGGGATTTGAAGCACTGGGATGTAGGTTTTTGGTCGGAACGGCGGCGGGAAGAAAAGTTTGCTTTTAGTGCCGAAGAATTGCGCCCTTACTTTGCTTTGCCGCAGGTATTAGAGGGGTTATTTGGATTAGTAAAGCGGCTGTTCGGCGTGACAGTAACTGCGGCGGACGGTCAAACTCCTGTGTGGCACAAAGATGTGCGCTATTTCCAAATAAATGATGAAGCAGGAAATACGATCGCCAATTTCTATTTAGACCCCTACAGCCGCCCCGATGAAAAGCGCGGCGGTGCTTGGATGGACGAGTGCGTGGTGCGCGCTAAATTTGTGGAAGCCGGAAAGACAACCACGCGGTTGCCGGTGGCTTATTTGGTGTGCAACCAAAGTCCTCCGGTTGACGGCAAACCGAGTTTAATGACTTTTGTGGAAGTCGAAACTTTGTTTCACGAATTCGGTCACGGTTTGCAGCATATGCTGACAACGGTAGACTATCCGGGGGCTTCGGGCATCAATAATGTTGAGTGGGATGCGGTGGAATTGCCCAGTCAATTTATGGAAAATTGGTGTTACGATCGCGCGACTTTGTTCGGGATGGCAAAGCATTACGAAACCGGGGAAACTTTGCCGGAACACTACTACCAAAAACTGCTAGCAGCGCGCCACTACATGAGTGGCAGCGTCATGCTCAGGCAAGTACATTTTAGCAGCGTTGACATCGAATTGCACCACCGCTATCGATCGGGTGGCAGCGAAACTGTGGCCGATGTCCGCAACCGCATCGCTAAAACTACGACTGTTTTGTCTCCTCTGAAAGAAGACGCATTTTTGTGCGCTTTCGGACACATTTTTGCGGGTGGCTATGCGGCGGGGTATTACAGTTATAAATGGGCGGAAGTCCTCAGCGCTGATGCTTTTGCAGCGTTTGAGGAAGTGGGTTTGGAAGATGAAAGTGCGATCGCATCTACAGGCAAGCGCTTCCGAGATACAGTGTTAGGATTGGGCGGCAGTTTGCACCCGATGGAAGTGTTTAAAACTTTCCGGGGACGCGAACCGAGCACTAAAGCTTTGTTGAGACACAGCGGTTTAGTTGCTGCTTAATTAAGTGTGGAATAACTGCGGATTAATGCGGGTGAATTTATCGGCATTAGTCCCAGTTTTTTGTTGAACAGGATTTACGCATATCCTGTATGTGTAGGGTGCGGTGTGCATGAAGTTTTACCGCTATAATTCCTATCAAATCCGGTAGCATCGGAATAATTCATCTCTCTGTTCTCTTCCTCTGTGTTCTCTGTGTCCTCTGCGGTTTAATCATTCCAATGCAACCGGAATTGATATCATGCGTAAAACCACTTTTTGCCTAAATTGTGCTGAATTAAAAATCTTTGTAGTAAAAACTAAAGTGTTCAAATTTTTATACTAATTTCCACAATTATTGCTACATATAATCCTGCGACCATCGGTAGGGAAACGGCACTGCCTTGTCCGGCGCGAGACTCTGCAAATTTTCATAATTGTTATAAAATTGATAAGTGTAGCAGCACTTTTTTTATGGGTATTAATAAGACTTGCATTCCTCACTACAAACCCATTTTATTGTAGAACATCATGCAAGAAACATCTGTAGTTTGGCACATCATCCCCAATCTTTTGGTGAACAATCGGGCATAAAGTGCGTTAGCGAAGCCCTCGAAGAGGATCGCCAGCAGCTTTTATAGGAATCCTAAATCATTTGTATAATTCTTGTAGGGGCAAACCCACGCCCGGTTGCCCCCATGAGGCTGGGGTAGGCACTCTTAGCACTACCCCTACATATTTGTACGACTTCTGCGAGGATTGCTATAGTTTAGTTTGAAGGCTCATCAAACCAGCATTTGCGAATATTTGCTGTTATCGATCGCTGATTATACTTAAGTTTCCCTCTCCCCGAAATTAACTTTATATTTCGCAACATTTTTTATATGCTTTTGTCTCGATACAGGTAATGCTTTTATTAGCAACTCAAAATCGACGCTTTTACCGAATCTTTAATATAGAGCGGCTACAGCGAGGCTTTTTTAAAATTTTGATAAAGAACGGCTACTCGGCGTCAAAATGGTAAAAATTCTAGGTAGAAACTAAAAAAATCAGTTGGGATTAATTTGAGGATTGTCCGAAAAATCTTTGTATATATGATAAAAAGTAAGGATTGATAGTTACTCATTCACCCATAGATTAAGATTTTCATGGATATTCAATTAATTAATATCGGTTTTGGTAACATTGTGTCTGCTAATCGAGTGATTGCCATTGTCAGTCCCGAATCAGCGCCTATTAAGCGGATTATTACTGATGCGCGCGAGCGGGGACAACTGGTTGACGCAACTTACGGCCGCCGCACGAGAGCGGTAATTATTACAGATTCGAGTCACGTCATCCTCTCGGCGATTCAGCCGGAAACGGTTGCTAATCGTTTTGTGGTGAGCAAAGACGGTCAAGGTCGGGATGATTGAGGTTTGTCAGTTGCAATTTGAGCGCTTACAGTCTAAAGTAAGCGGAAACTTAAATTGTTACAAGTTTCTCTTCTAAAAATGAAATCCGGTAAATTAATTGTTCTGACGGGGCCTAGCGGTGTGGGGAAAGGCACCTTAGTACGATCGCTCCTCAATCGCCATCCCGAATTATATCTTTCGGTATCCGTGACAACTCGTGAGCCCCGTGAGGGAGAAATTGAGGGACAGCACTACTATTTTGTCAGCCGCAGCCGCTTTGAACAAATGGTTGAGGCTGGAGAGTTGGCGGAATGGGCCGAGTTTGCCGGCAATTTTTACGGTACTCCCTATTTTGGTCTCAAGCAAGGAATTGGTGAGGGAAAATGGGTATTGCTCGAAATAGAGCTCGAAGGAGCGAGGCAAATTAGGAATAATTTTCCAGAGGCGCTGCGAATTTTTATTTTACCTCCTTCTTGGGAAGAATTGGAGCGGCGGCTGCGGAGTCGGGGTCAAGATTCCGAAAGTGCGATCGCCCGTCGGTTGGTGCGGGCTAAAGAGGAAATTGAAGCTGCAGGGGAATTCGATTTCCAAGTGATTAATGACGATTTGGAAGTTGCTTTTAAAAAGCTAGAATCAATACTTAATTTGGTTGAGCTTTCAGGTAACTAATGGCTAATTACCCATTTCTCCGTCCTGGCTAAAACTTCGCTACTTTGTTTGATAGCAACACAAACTTTTAAATTCAATTCCAGAATATTAGATGAAGGCGAAATTTTTCTCAAGGGTTCAATTTCGCGAGGAGAACAGCCCAACATTTCCATATAAGCTAGCGTCCAGCCAATAGCTGAAATATCGCCTACATTGCCTTCTCCGGCGCAAAGGTAACAACCTAATTCACCCTCCGGCCCACACTCAGGACAAACCCAATTGCCCAGTTGTGAATAGGGAAGATTTGTGCGGGAGGCGGAGGCAATTGTTAATGCTTTAATATGATTTTGAACTACTTGTGTAAAACCTCGGTTTTGGTTGCTGCGGTGGTCGGAATTACCGTGCGATCGCCCGATTGCTACTGGTTGCTGTTGTGGCGAAGCAAGAGAGGCTGTTTGGTTCTCCCTGGTTACTCTAGATTCGCCTAGGTTCGCAGTTAGCTGAATACCATAATCTTTCGACTCCGCAGTCTGAGAGTGGTTGAGTGCGCTGGAGGAATCGGGTTCGGAAGTTGTGAAGGATGTTTCTATTTGATCGGCAAAATCTTGCATTGAGAGGTGATGTTCGATCGCCAAAGACCAAGTTCTTTTATGTCGGAGGTCGCCATATTTTCTGGCTTCTTCCTCAGTAATGCCGATCGCCGCAGCCTCTTGGCGCAGCACATTCATCGAAGTCATTGTATCTGATATCATTAGTTTGTTTGCAGTTAAAATTACGATCGCCCGCTCAGCCTACAAATAAATTACCTTAGATATACTACAATAGTCCGGACTATTTTGAGATCCTAGTGGGAAACCCTTGATTTTCCGTTAGGAAGTCGATTCGGCAATCGCCCTGAAACCCTTATTTTACGGTTGGCAATCACACACTGTCCGAAGCATTGATAGTAGCCTAAATCTAAAATCTAAAATCTAAAATCTAAAATTGGATGACTTCAATTCTTCCCGATACAGCTTTATCTGTTGCCGGACTAACATCATACCTGCAAGACTTGTTGGAGGGCGATCGCAACCTGCAATCAGTTTGGCTGACAGGCGAGGTGTCGAACGTTTCGCACCACCCCAGCGGCTGCTTTTTCACTCTGTGCGACACCGACAAAAGCGCTGCTATTCGCTGCGTGGTGTGGAATTCTCAGCGGCAAAAATTGGTGCAAATCCCGGAAAAAGGCGAACAGTTGCTGGTTTTGGGAAGCATCCGGGTTTACAAAAATCGTGGCGAGTACCAGTTGACTGTTGTGCAATCGCTGCCGGCTGGGGAAGGGTTGCAGGCTTTGCGGTTGCAGCAATTGCGTTCGCGCTTGGATGCTGAGGGTTTCTTCGATCCCGCCAGAAAGCGCCCGATTCCCGCACACCCGCAAATTGTGGCCGTGGTGACATCCGATACTGGCGCTGCTTGGGGAGACATTCAGCGGACTCTAGCCCAAAGATATCCGGGTTTGCGGGTGTTGCTGTCGCCGACAGGAGTCCAGGGAGAATTTGCTGCTGCTGCGATCGCGCGGGCGATCGCCCGGGTAGAATTGGACGGTAGGGCTGATGTGATCATTTTAGGGCGCGGCGGCGGTTCTGCGGAAGATTTGGCTTGTTTTAATGATGAGAGAGTTGTCAGGGCGATCGCGAATTGTACGATTCCAATTATTACAGGCATCGGGCACGAAAGAGACGAATCTCTCGCCGATTTAGTAGCAGATAAACGATCTCACACTCCGACTGCGGCGGCCGCTCAAGCTGTACCAATTTTAGCAGATCTTTACTTTGAACACAAGCAGCGAATGGTCAATTTAGCAACTGCTGTGCGGGCAAGATTTCAGACAGAAGAAGAGCATTTGCAACTGTTACAAAATCGATTAAAACGTTTGCCTGCGACATCCCGAACTTTGCGGCAAGCAACTGGTAAACTGGAGGTATTGCAAGAAAAGTTAGCCGCACTGAATCCGGCAGCGGTATTGCAAAGGGGTTATGCGGCGGTAATCCAAAGTGACGGTACGATCGTCCGCACAACTGACGGTTTGGAATTGGGAGAGGAATTGACTGTGAGGTTGAGTCGTGGCGTGCTGAAAGTTAAGATTGTAGAAGTATTGGATGCGGAAGAAAAGTTATGATTGATTCGCAGTTGCGCCAGTCTGACTGGAATTATGAGGAAACGGTCGATCGTATTGAAGCGATTATCGATCGGGTGGAATCGGGAGAGTTGCCTCTAGAACAGGTTTTCGAGCAGTTTGCGGTGGCTGTGGAGTGTTTGCAGGAGTGCGAAAGCTTTTTGGCGCGGGGGAAGGAACAGATGGATTTGGCGATCGAGCTTTTGGCTGCGGAACCCGATTTTTAAGCGCTGATTAACATTGAGAACGATCGTTCCTATCTCTTCTATAAACAATACAAGCAAAAATATCTTCTCGTTCAATTCTGGGATATTCCTCAAGCAATTCTTCCAAAGTCATTCCACTAGCGAGAAAGTCAAGAATCAGAGAAACCCAGATGCGATGGCCGCGAATACAGGGTTTGCCAAAGCAGATATTCGAGTCGATTGAGATGCGAGACAGTAAATTATTTTGAGTCATGTCTTTTCAATTAGAGATTTTCCATTGATTCATTGTAATGAATTTTAGGGTTGAGTTGTGGGGGCCCAGAGACCGGGTTTGATGGACGACAATATTTCGTTTTAACCCGCAGATGTGGCCAAAAACCCGGTTTCTTCAGTCGGTGGGAACTCAGAAACCGGTTTTGATGGAGGAAAATATTTCGTTTCAACCCGCCGATGTGGTCAAAAACCCGATTTCTTCAGTCGATGGGAACCCCTACAAGTCATCATCATCTCCCCAAATCTCAGCTAACTTCTCCAACAAATCTTCAGCAATCAGATTCAGTTCCGCTTTCACATCTTCCTCAATATCTGAAGCTTTCTCAACAGGTGAAGATTTATCCCCATAGAAAGATATATCTCTATTTCCCAAACCTCCATTGCTAGAACCACTTCCCGCTAAAGCCTTCCCCCCTTCATATCCCCAGTCAGATTTCTCACTACTGTGCAAAACTTTATTCAAAATTGCCACAATTTCAGAAATAGATTTGTTTTGCAAATTCTCCCGAACTTGTGCTTGTACGGGGTCATCTTCTCCCAAATCAGATAGCAACTCTTCAATTTCACCTTGCAACAGCGGAATTGCCAACTCAATCCGATCCAAATAATCCCACAATTCCTCAAGGGGTTTGAGATCAGTTAGAGAAATCTCTTGAATTTCATCATGAATTTCCACAGCCGGAATAAAGCCCAAAAGTTTCACCTTATCGAAAGGTTCGGCAAACTGAACGACGATATATGCAATGCGGTTTCCTCGCACTTCCGGCAGAGAAATCGCCGATTCTCCAAGCTGAACCGGACAGCATTCTATCTTGCCAATTCCCGGCAAAACCAAATCGCCGACATCCAAAACCGCCCGCATTGCGGGATTCCAACTATCACCACTATCAATATCGGTTTCCATTTCCATCCATTCCAAGAAATAGTTAACAGCCCAAACCGCCAGAGTATTGAAATAAACCCGCTTGCCTTTTTGCGGATTAGCTTGCTCTGAAGCAAATTGCAGAGCAAAATTGCGGGCAGTTTGCTCCAGAGGAATTTGTAACAAATAAGTATCCATGCTGTTCACCATTATTCCTCCGGTTGATATCCACATTCTTTAGCAATTCTATTGCCAATCTCTTTGACGAGCTGAAAACCTGTTCTTTTCCAGTGAGAGTTGAGAGTTTGATAGTCAATATTTAACTCTCTGGCAATTACCGATAATTTATCAGGAGGGTCTTTCAGCAGCAATCGCACTGCCAGTATGTGACAATTGGCATCCGGTCGAGGGCGACGATTTTCGGGAGTGTTTGGCTGAGTCTTATCTATTTTTTCATTGGGATAACTGTTTCGCAGTTCTCCCGTCGGATCGTCTTCAATACACTGCCATAGTTTGCGGCCGATGCGCTGCTTATTGTGAGCTTGTTCTCTGTCGATGAGTTGCTCAATCCCATTTTTTGTGGTATCGTCTATCGGTTCTTGAGCCTCAAATTCTTCACCTGGGTTGCTCGTAATCGGAGCATCAAAACTAACAGTAAAAATCTGTTGCTGCATCCGGCGATATTGGTCATAGACTTTGTTCTTGAGAGTTTTATTGAACCGCTGAACCACTCGGGTTCGCAACACATCAGCAGCGAGATTGTCGAGGTCAATTCCCCGCAAAAATACCGAAAGCGTTTTGATAAAACCGCAATAAGCTTCCTGCATCATTTCCTCTAAATCAATATTAGGATAAGGATGCTTGCGAATTCCGGGCAAATCGGGAATGAGTTGGCACAATTTATTTTTGAGTCTTTCTTTTTCCTGACTCCCCTCTTGCGAGTCTTTCAAGAGTTGTAGAAGTTGGCGTAACTGTTCGTCGGTGTTCACAGGCACGTTGTTCGGATGACATCGAGATAATTCGGTTTTCCCTGGGAAAATAGCGCTGTAACGTGCCAACAGTAACAAAGTCAACGAAATCGGTTTGAGTTCCCAACCTGTGGGTGGAAGCAACAAGTTGAAACTTGCCGCTACAGGAACTAAACCTGCTAAGGGTTCGACGGGGGTATCATGTCTCGTCATAGTCCAGTTTTTGCGTGTTGATACTCTGATATCGCAGGTTTTGGCGGCTTTATGCAGAATTGAGCAAAAATTTTTCCAAAAGGCAATGCGATAAGGACTGAAGTCCTTACTACGAAATTAATCCGGTGTAAAATTAACAATCATAGGGACTTCTCCACTGCGCTTTTGAAGAGATATCGCAGGAGTCACCCAGTTTATGCACCTTCCCAAAATAAATCATATCAAACCCAATTGATGACACAGGATTTGATATGAAGCGAATTCTATTAGCCAGGATTTGGTATAACGCCCTTTCTACAATTTGTCGATCGACCTTTTGGCTTTATCTGCCAGATTTTTCACCGCATTTTTAGCATCTTCTGCTGCGTGGCGGGCGGCTGATTCGGCTTGTTTGGCTTTGCCTTCAGCCTGGTCTTTCTTGTTGCCCGTGATGTTCCCGAAAATTTCCTGAGCTTTGCCTTCTAAATTTTTGCCGATCGCCTTCGCTCTGTCTTCTGTAGTCATGATAAGCTCCGTTTGGCAAGTTGCTTTAGTAACATTGTAAAATCAACTCGCCTGCAATTGCCTTTAACTTCATATTAATTTATATTCTGCTTGACCTCGATCTTCTTCTGATGACTTACTTCGTGCAAATTTATCACTCAAAAAGTAAACGATTCCTTTTTTTTCACCACTATATACGTCGGCAAAATTCGTCCTAAAAAACTATTTCAAACTCGCCGCAGCAACTTTAATCGGTTCGAGCAATTCTAAGGGCAAATGCAGCATATTCAATTGGGTGCTATCTGTTGCTTTCCTTTCAGGATCGGGGCCGTGATAATCGCTGCCACCCGTTGCCAGCAAACCGTAATGAAGACACAAATCTTTCAACTTTTGGATTTGGCTGGAACTGTGGCTGGGATGGTATACTTCAACTCCCATTAAACCCGCATCTACTAATTCTTTTAAGACTTCCTCAACAGCGCCGCCGCGAAATAAATAAGGGTGAGCCCAAACTGGTACTGCGCCGCAACTTTTCAGTAAATCAATGCCTTCGACGATCGAGAATTTCTCGTAATGAACATAAGCCGGGCCGTCATCTCCCAGCCAGCGATCGAATGCTTCCCGCGATGATTTGGCGTGACCGGCTTTTACAAGTGCAGAGGCAATGTGAGGCCGTCCCGGTGCCATTCCTGGGGATGTTTTTGGCAGTTCGATCGCGTATCCCATTGCTGCTAATTTTTCGACCATTTCCTGCGATCGGCGAAACCTTCCTTCCAGGCGATCGTTCAAAGGAACGCGCAACTTATTGGCATCGGGATAAAAACCTAAAATGTGCAGCGATCGGCCGTTGTGAACCGTGCTGAGTTCGAGTCCGGGGACTATTTCGATACCGTGCAAAGCAGCAGCGGCGAAGGCTTCATCCCAACCCGACATCGTATCGTGATCGGTGACGGCCAAGGCGCGAACCCCCGAAGACGCGGCAGCAGCTACGAGTTCGGCAGGGGTGAGAGTGCCGTCGGAATAAGTAGTGTGACAGTGGAGTTCTAGCATTTTTTCTGGTAAGTTAAAGTCTGCGAAATCTACAATTATTCCCCTCACTCATGTGACATATATCGTCCCCGGCGATCGACAAGTTTTTGGGTAATTTCCATCTGTGATCTGTAATAACTTTTCGCGCATTTTATGGGGAGATTTCTGTTTATTAAAAGCTGGCGTGAGGTGGGAATTTTGTCCGCCTTTTCAGTTGATTTTAGATGCAGAATACCTTAGCTATTTCTTGATTTCTCGCATGGGGTAAAGCACACCCTCTGGCAATTTGGGAGGAACCGGCGATATTTCAATACTTTGTATGTTGTGAACTGGGATAACTACCAGTTTATCTGCCAATTCGAGAATTACCGGGTCTGCTGTCAACATTTTGTGCAGGCGAGTCCCTAAAGTTGCTTGCTCTCCTACTGTTCCCTCTGGCGCAATGAACTGGAAGTGTTGCTGTTTGCCGTTGGTATAGTGGATTGTCAGATTGATAATTCCTTCTTGGTTGGTTGCTTGCATAATTTTTTTTCCCTAACAGTCGATCGGGACTTGGCAAATTTAACAATAAATCAAAACTGGCGATCGCACCACCGTTGCAAAGCTTTTGACCAAACCGGGCTGTCGGTAGGAAAGTCCGGTTGTTACTAATTTTATCACAAAAACTGTACTGAAACTCGCCAACTTACCAAGTATACAATTGGCAGTCGCGCTGTCTTTGCTCCTCAATGCGGGAGATCCTTCGCCAGCAATATCTGTCGATCGGGCTTTCTTCTATGCCAGTTGGCAAAGTGGCTCAATTTAGCCTCTGTAGCGACTTGACTCAAAGCGGTCTCAAGTCATACAGCAGCGGCATTTGAGCGCTTTGGGTTTCCCGGTTTTTCGAGGTGGGAACTGTGGAGGTTGGGATAGTGGCATTCTGCTGTCACTGCCGTAGAGGATTTTTTTATAAATTAATAACATAACATTCAGGTACAGGTTATGAAATCCACACTTTGTTTTCCCGAAACTTCTATTGAATCTAACACCGTTGCTGTTAATAATAATGCTATTGACTCTTGTATCCTTGCAGCTTGGATTGACTTAGTAGGAGGAGACTTTGAGAGCTTGGGAGGAGATGATTGGCTTCCCCTATGCGGCGACATTGATGACGGCGAAATTTACCGGGAATGGTTTTTGTGGCAAGACAGCGAAGTAACTCAAGAATGGGAAGCTTACGATCCCATTACTAATTATCGAGTTGTGGCACCTAGCCGAGAAATGATGATTGCTAAAATCGACCAAATAGAAGATTCCAGAACAATTTAGTTGAGCTGGAGAAGGTTAAATCTTGAGTTTCACTTTTAATAAAAATTTTGTAAACAAACCCGGTTTCTCCCAACCATACTCAAGAAACCGGGTTTTTTCGCTCACAAATCTAGGGTTGGGTGGAGTTTCACTGGCCCAACATAATAATTTATGTCGCTACTGCTTTTTGTTTTTCTCGTTCTAATTTGCGCTGCTTCAAGGCTGCCAGATTTTGTTTAATCGTGTCGATCGCAAATCCTGCACCCTGCTGTTGATATAATTCGCTGGCACGGATCAAATCTGCAACAGCCTCGTCATCCGATCGCAAATTTGCAAAAGCTAAGGCACGATTGTGATAAGCTTCTGCTAAATTTGAAACTTGTTCTAAAGCGCTGGTAAATTTATCTTTTGCTTTGCGGTACTTTCCTGACTGATAAGCCTCAATTCCTTGTTGAAAATAAACGGAAGCTTTACTGCCGCTGTCGGTATCTGGAAATTCTGGGTAAGTTAAAATTGGTTCTTTAAAGAGTACAGAAATGCTGCCATTGCCGAAGTAAGCCCAAGTCATTGTTCCAAACCCAATCCCCAGCACGAGGGCAATAATGACAGACAGAGCAATAAAATTGGTGAGTTCCATAGAGCAATATTTGTTGTATTATAATATGATAAGATAATTTCTAACTTCTGCACCAATGGCTGCGCGGATTTACCTCAACGGTCAATGGTTTTTCGGAACGCTAGCTTTAGTATTGTCGATCGGCTTAATTACTGCAACTGCAAGTTCTGACGCAGCAACCAACGCGCCAACTCAAGCAGGGTGGCAATTGTTGCAGCGGGGGGAGACGGGTTTGGTGGTAGCAATGCGACACGCGATCGCCCCAGGAACCGGAGATCCTGCTAACTTTAAGTTGGGTGAATGTTCCACCCAGCGCAATTTATCAGCACAGGGAAGAACCCAAGCCAAGCAAATTGGAGCCGAATTTCGCAACCGCAACATCAAAGTGGCCAGAGTTTTATCGAGTCAGTGGTGTCGGTGTTTAGAAACAGCAAAATTGATAAATTTAGGCAAAGTCGAACCGTTCCCAGCGTTGAACTCGTTCTTTAGCGACAGCAGCAAAGAAGCCCGACAAACAGCGACCATTCGCAAATTAATTGTTGACAACCGCAACACTAAAGGCGCGATTATTATCGTAACTCATCAAGTAAATATTACTGCGATTACTGATATTGTACCGCAAAGCGGCGAAGCTGTGATACTCAAAGGATCTCGACAAGGTAAAATCCAAATAGTCGGACGAATTGGAGGATTTTAAGGAGGTATAGATTTACAGCAGATTGCGGTTAAAGTTTCTAACAATCGTCTAAAATTTCTAGAAGATAGGAACATTCTTGCCGAACATCAGGTTCTTCATCCGACAAGAGACTCTCAATAATTTTGGGTTCCAGCAAACTCGAATATTGTTCGTCTAGCCTGCACAACTCAATAGCAGCAAGTACGCCCGCAATTCTTTCCTCAGACTCCGACGACATCATCCGGTTAATAGAAGCCAGCAATACATCGTTTGGTGGTGATAGAATCTCAACAAGGTTTCTCGCTGTCTGCCGTACAATCGAATGTCGATCTCCGAGACGTAAGAACATCCACTGCAATAAAATATTGTCACCCTGCGGGAATTCCTGATGCCTTAGATTTCCTAATGTTTCGAGGGCAATCGATCGCACATCCCACTCATCGTCAGCGAGGAGACAAGCCAGTATGGGAGCAACAACAGGATTATCTAAATCTCCTAATTTGCCTGCAGCATTATATCTGACATCATTGCGATCGGAAAGTGTTTCGGTAGCAGCAGCAGCCACAACATCAGGCCACTTGGACTCTAGACTGTCTCCCATCCAAAAATTATCGTCAATATAAACAGAATCTCCTATAAATTCGCCTTTGTAGTGAAGGTGAGAATGTACTACAGACGCATAGCCACTAACACGACTAAAATCTGTTGGCGGATAATCATCCGAAGAAAAACAGCCAATAAATTGCGTTTTATGCAAATTGGCAGCTTTAAATAAGGTACCATTCAGACGGCAACCAAAGAACTCTACCATTGATAAGTCGAGTCCTTCTAGACTGCAATTTCTTAAGTCACAGAAACTCAGAGTGTCCTTTGGCTTGATAGGAAGCTCATACTTTGTATCCCGCCAGTTCCTGCCCTGATACGGTGTTTTGTAAGTGATCTCTCGCTTAATAATGTCCATTGATTATTTTCCTAACTGATCTTTCCAAGAGTTTGCCCATCGAGGAATCACCGGATTGTTGCCGTTGCGGTAGTCTTCAGCCCATTGTAGCGCCTCTTCCATTTTTTTGATTTCTCTAGTAATCTTTTCTTTAGGCTCATTAGGCTCAGACGGCAAATCTAGCAATCTTTTTTTAAAATGTGAAATATATTGACGGCACTTTGTATGGTGGAGAGTTCCTTTTTTGAGGGACATTGGCGGGTTTTCTACTCCCCCTTCAAATTGTTCTTTCATCACCATAAAAGCACAACTTCCATCTCCGTACTCTGCCTCTTCCCGATAGAGATCGTTCATAACCTCTTGAGCATCATCTATCGCCATAGCAACTGCACGCGGAAATCTAGATTCTCGATTCTCAATCAACCTAGAATCTGGGGTTGTTGGAGTGACTCTGAGTCTTCTAAGATTCTGGTTCTCTTGATTTCCTGTTGGATTCATCTCACTTTGAATAGTAAAGGGATTGCAGCGCGAGCAATTGATTATACCAAGACTTGCACAGTCACTCCCTTTTATCTCCGAAGTTTTGATATCGCAGTGAATGTTGTATAATATTACCAATTCTCCATTAGTAATCCCCCATTACCAATTTATATGAGTTTCCAATACAGCGCCGCCCTAGTGACTTTAGCCGACCTTGAAAAGGAAGTTCTCGTTAAATTTTACACAAAATTTCTAGACATAGAACCAAACCCTTATATTCCCAATACTTATGCTGAATTTCAACTCCCAGGCTTAAGACTGGGCATATTCAAACCCAAAGATTCCCACAAATCAGAATTTGCAAATCGAGCAAAAACAGGCATGAGTTTGTGTCTGGAAGTCAGCGATATCGAAACTGCGATCGCCCGAATTTGGGCTTTAGGTTATCCGCCCAGCGGAGAAATTATCAAAGCTTCTCACGGTCTAGAAATCTATGCCTTCGATCCTGCCGGCAACCGCATAATTTTACATCAACCCCATTAGAATGTAGGATGATGGCTAATGATTTGTGAACTCTCGCTCTTCTCTTCTCTTCCTTCGCGTCTTCGCGGTTCGTTCAAAAAAACATCTAGTTCACAACCCGCTGAGGATTGCTATATAACTTATGCAATTGCTTCACCACCTTCGCAATGACATTGTAAAACCCGCCTCTACAAATCAAAACTGCCTTAACTATCTAATCAGTTCAGCAAAACTATAAAAACTGATAATTAATATTAATAACAACAAAGCAGTCAGGTGAGTTAGCTGAAATTGAGGCCGCGGGTCGAGGGATTCTCGCACCAAAATTGAAAAAGACGAACCAATTAGATAACTCAAAGACAGCGTTAAATACTGCCACTGCAATGTTACACCCCACAGCCCGAGCAAAATCATCGCCAAAGTCAACATCACCAACTCAACAAAGCGAGGCGGGTTGTGCTGAGTAGACAGAATCAAAGTCTCCAACCAATATTGCCAAGGTCTCATTTTTTAGCGATCGAGCTTTTGGATTTAGCCTTCTAGCTTAACCTACGATCGCCATTCAGTTTGTTGCTGCAAACACCTTAAAGCCTCAGCCGTCTCAACCTGCGGAAATTGCCCGTAAAAGCGGCTGACACTGTAAAAAGGGTGAGGAGTCTCCAGGACGATCGCCTTATCGCCCATTTCGGTCAAAAATCCCATCAAATCTGCCGGGGCGACAGGCGCGCAAATCCACAAAGCCGCCGGTTGCTGCGACTGCAAAGCCTTAGCCGCCACAGCCATCGTCATCCCCGTAGCAATGCCATCATCTACCAAAATCGCCAAAGCCCCCGCCGCGCTGATATTTGGGCGCCCCGGAGACAAATCTGCCAGCAGAGATTGAGCATTATTTTGGGCCAGGGGCAAAGCTGATTTTTGCAAGCGTAAATTGTGCTGCTTTTGCTTTTCCCAGAGGACGTGACCATCAGCAGTTGCAGCCCCGATCGCCAATTCTAAATTATCTGGGCGAGTAATTTTCTTAGCGACAACCACATCCAAAGGACAGCCCAAGCGACGCGCAATCGGCACAGCAACGGGCAAACCCCCGCGCGGCAAGGCGTAAACAATCGGTTTCACCGCCTTCTGTGTCATTAAACTCAACTTGCCGAACTCGTCCACAACTGCCTCGGCCAGTTTTTCGCCTGCATCGGCGCGATCGTCAAAAAACGGGTTAGAGAACATATTTTTGCCTGTACGAGCTCAACGAAATAATGTGAGACTTGCGAGTATTAATTTGATATTGTGCGATCGACAGCATCCCATACAAGCTTCTAGCCAAACTCAAATCACCAAACCCGATCTAAACTATAAACTCTAGACTCAAAAAAATCTCCCTAATTGTAAAATTTATGTCCAGCGACTTGCAACTGAGCCTTTTTGACAACAATCAAAGTGCCACTTTCCAAACTGACTCAATACCAGCAAATGCCAAAATTCCCATTCCTCCCGGCACTTATCAAAATATGGAACAAATCGGCGAGCACTGCAACCGCTGTCACCGCTGCGAATTAGGCAATACGCGCACTCACGCTGTCATCGGGCGCGGCAATCCTCAAGCCTCAATTTTGATTGTGGGAGAAGCGCCCGGACAAAACGAAGACGAAACCGGATTGCCCTTCGTCGGGCGATCGGGCAAACTGTTAGATAAGATTTTAGAATCCGTGGGATTGAGTGCAGAAACCGACGTATTCATTGCCAACGTCATCAAATGTCGTCCTCCCAACAACCGCCCTCCGACAGCAAAAGAAATCGAAGCTTGCAAACCTTACTTGCTCGAACAAATTCGCATCTTAGACCCCAAAATTATTTTATTAACCGGTGCAACAGCCCTGAAAGGTTTGCTAAGCGACAAGCGGCCCATTAGTAAAATTCGAGGTCAATGGATTGAATGGGAAAATCGTTTGTGTATGCCAATTTTTCACCCGTCGTACTTGTTGCGAAATCCCTCCCGCGAACCGGAAACTCCGAAATGGTATATGTGGCAAGATATGCAAGCTATCAAGGCTAAATTGGATGAATTTAAAACAGTAAGTTAAAGAGAACATGATAAATCTCGCTTTTACCCTAGTCTCGATCCCCCTAAATCCCCCTTAAAAAGGGGGACTTTGATGCTCATTCTTGTCCCCCCCTTATTAAGGAGGGGGGCTAGGGGATATCGAGGGCCTAATCGTCAAATCATAGCTTGTTGGAAACTTGCATTACAATACGTAAATTGTGTTAATCTTAAAATATTAAAATCCCAAAATTTTTATGAGTCAATGCCTTAATCCCGACTGCCAGCATCCCAACCCAGGCATCACAAAATTCTGCCAACGCTGCGGAAACAAACTGCTACTCGGAGACAGATACCGTGCAGTTAAATACATTTCCGAAGGTGGTTTCGGCCGTACATTCAAAGCGGTAGATGAACATCGACTTGATACAATCTGTGTGATTAAACAATTTCTCCCACAACTACAAGGGAGTGCAGCTATTCAGAAAGCGACGGAGTTATTCAAACAAGAAGCAGTGAGACTGCGAGATTTGGGTAAACATCCTCAAATCCCTGATTTATTGGCATTCTTTGAACAAGATAAACGCTTCTATCTAGTACAAGAATTTATAGACGGGGAAGATTTATTAAAAGAATTACAGAAACAGGGAAAGTTTAGCGAAAAACAGATTAAGCACTTACTAACTGAATTGCTACCGATATTAGATTTTGTGCACAAGCAAAAGGTCATTCACCGAGATATTAAGCCGGAAAACATCATTAGAAATTCTTACGGTTCTCTAGTCTTAATTGACTTTGGAGTTGCCAAGGAATTGAGCGGTAGTGTTTTGACTAGAGTGGGAACTGTGACTGGCACTCCTGGTTATGCGGCACCGGAACAAATGCAAGGTCATGTTTTTCCAGCGAGTGACTTGTATAGTCTTGGTGTAACTTGCATTCGGTTATTAACCGGGTGTTTGCTGGTAGAAAAAAATGGAACTTTGGTTGACGAACTTTTTGACCCGATGCAGATGGAATGGGTATGGAGAAATAAAGCAGTTTCTCTCAGCAATGACTTGGGGCAAGTATTAGATAAAATGCTCCTGTTTCCAGTGGGTGCGCGTTATCAATCAGCAGTCGAAGTATTTCAAGCTCTTAATCCTGTCTCATTAGCACCTACTCAAATATCAGCACCACCACAAGCAAAACCCTTTCAGCCTTCACCAGTAGCATCTACTCAAATATCAGCTAAATCTCAACCAAAATTCTCTCAGTTGCAATCCTTTACTGAAGACTTGGGTAATCGCGTAAATTTGGAAATGATTGCTATTCCCGGTGGAACTTTCACAATGGGTGCGCCGGAATATGAGCCAGAAAGCCGCGGTGGCGAAAGACCGCAACATCGGGTAACAATTCAACCTTTCCTCATGGGAAAATATGCTATTACTCAAGCACAGTGGAAAGCTGTAGCTAAATTGCCAAAGATTCAATATGACCTCAAGCAAGGCCACTCTATTTTCACAGGTAATCAAGGTAATAATCGACCAGTAGATCAAGTCTATTGGTATGAGGCTGTGGAATTTTGTGCTAGGTCTTTTAAAAAGACCGGACACAATTATCGCTTGCCCAGTGAGGCAGAGTGGGAATATGCTTGTCGCGCTGGTACGACTACACCGTTCTATTTTGGTCAAACAATTACTACTAATCAGGTTAACTATAATGCCGACTATGATTATAATAATTTACCAAAAGGTCAGTATCAAGAACAAACTACAAATGTAGGCAGTTTTCCCCCTAATGCCTTTGGTTTGTACGATATGCACGGCAATGTTTGGGAATGGTGCGCTGACCCCTTGAATAATAGTTATTATGACTATTATCACAACTATAACGTAGCACCAACTGATGGCAGCGTATGGGATGATAATAGCAATGATAATCGTTATAAAAATTATCTTGATTTATTACTTCTATCTGAAAATGATAAGCGACCGCGGTGGACGCGCGGGGGCTGTTGGTCTGGCTTTCCGTGGCTTTGCCGTTCTGCTTATCGTTTAGATGCTTTCCCGCTCGGTGGCACCCGCATTGGTTTTCGGGTTGTCTTATGACTGCGTGAACTCTTCGCCATTTACAATTCTCCTTGTGTACGACAATCTCGCAACCACAAACGAATCGCCTCAGCAATTGCGCTTTTCTCACTTTCTGAGCGTCGGGGGCTCAGAAACCGGGTTTCTTCCTAGATATCTCGTCACTAACCCAAGATTTCGCAGAAACCCGGTTTTTTGAGTCTTGGGCGATGAGAGGGAATGCGATCGCACTGATATAATCAAATGGCAATCCTATAAAATCCCTAAAACGGTGGTAGACTGGAATAACTTCACCCCTTATGAATTTGAGTATGACTTTGAGCAAGATAAACTGGCTGCACACAGAGTTACATTCAATGAAGCTGTGCAATGTTTCTTGTCTGACTATGAAGTGCGACGAAACAAATCTTACCGAGATCGCTATCAATTAATTGGTACAACTTACGGTGGACGCACCATCAAAATTATATTTCAACTAAAGCCAAATAACGTAGTTCGCCTGATTACCGGATGGCCAATATGAACTCAACCAATCCCACAACCCAAGAAACACTCTCTGAACCAGAAATTGATTTAATAGTTGAAAGCCAAGCTAACAATGACTCAGCTTGGGAAACTCCCATTATTGTTCAAAAACAGCCGACTTCTTTATCCCTTCCCTCTGAAATTGCCATAAAAGCAGCTTTTTTAGCGGGATTGCATCAAGAGACAGATGTTCAAGCGTGGATTATTCGCCTAATTCGAGAACGACTAGAACTAGAAGAAGCAGCATATTTGGAAATCAAACAGAACTTGGCTAGAGAATTCAATAGTTAAACCGCCGTCTTATCTTCTCATTTTGCATGACAATCTCGCAACCACAAACGAATCGCCTCAGCAATTGCGCTTTTCTCACTTTCTGGCGCTAACAACGGGCGAACATCCGCCACTGTACCAAACCGAGAAACAATTTTTACTAATTCCCACCCCTTCTCGGTTTTAGCTAAAAACAGCCAGTGATATTGCTGAATTTCGACTCGCTTTCCCCCCAGATACTGCGTTTCTAAAGTAGTAATAAAAGCTTGACTGGCATTTTCAGGAAGCGCATCTTCAAAATTTAAAGGTAGCGGTTGAAACTCCGGGCGACCTGCTACAATTATTTGACGGGACAGGTAACTGGGCGGTGTGTTAGTGTTAGGAGAAAAGTTCGATCGCACAATTACGCGATTAGCATAACTCGGCAAATCTTGCAACAGACGATCGACCAAAGTTTCTAAATCAGCGGGACAGGGCGATCGCACTAACAAACCATACCGATTTGCGTTTATACTGTTAGCATGATTGGTCGCAAAATTAACGGCTAAAGTCGGACTTGCAACCGCAGATGTTAACAGATAAACACAGATAAACGCTGATGAAATTTTCTCTGTGTTCATCTGTATTTACCTGCGGTTTAAAAAACATTCATATTGTTACTCCAACTCTTCACAAATACGTGTAAAAGCCGCCGCCGGATCATCCGCAGCAGTAATCGGGCGCCCAATCACCAGATAATCCGCACCAGCTTTCAAAGCAGCCTTTGGAGTCATCGATCGTTTTTGATCGCCCCCATCAGCCCATTTCGGACGCACACCGGGACAAACTAACAGAAAATCATCCCCGCAACTCATTCTTAACTGTTCCACCTCTTGCGGAGAACAAACTGCCCCAGCTAAACCCGTTTCCTTAGCCAACAATGCCATGTGCAAAGCATATTCTGGCAACTCCAAAGGTATTTTTAACTCAAAAGCCAACTGTCGCGAATTCAAACTCGTCAATAGAGTAATTGCAATCAACTTAGGAGTCGGTCGATCGACAGCCGCCGCCCCTTCAGTTAAAGCCAATTGTGCCGCTTTCAAAGCATCCTTACCACAAGTAGAATGGATAGTCAATAAATCCACATTATACTTAGCAGCCGCCCGACAAGCACCAGCCACAGTATTCGGGATATCGTGAAACTTCAAATCGAGAAAAATCCGCTTTTCCCGCTGTTTTAAAATCTCCAAAATCCCCGGCCCGGAACTCACAAACAGTTCCAAACCCACTTTCCAGAAAGATACTTGCGGGAGTTTGTCAAGAAGTGCGATCGCCTCTTCTTGACTCGAAACATCCAAAGCAACAATAATTCGATTATCAGCGTTCATCAGCGTTCATCTTCAGTATTCATCTGCGGTTAAAAAAGAGATTCAAGAAACCAATCGCACAAACTTATTCTTCCCAACCTGCAAAACCTTACCGCATAAATCAGCAGGTGATTCAAAAGTAAGATTAACATCAGAAACCCGATCGCCCTCCAACTTCACCCCGCCGCCCTGCATCAACTTCCGCGCATCACCGCTGCTTTTACAAAGCCCGCTAGCACTCAGAATATAAAACAACTTAGCCGGAAACTGCACACTTGCCAAAGAAAACTCCGCCACAGCATCAGCTTGTCCCGCAGCACCTTTAACCAGCGCAATTGCATCTTGTTGTGCGCGTTCCGCCGCTTCCTTCCCCCGATACTGGCGCACCACATCCAAAGCCAAAAGTTTCTGTTTTTCTCGCGGATTTTCTGGCAATTCATCAAGTGGCAAATCTGTCAATAGTTCAAAATATTGGGCGATCGAACTATCAGCAATTTTCTCCAACTTAGAATACATCGTCAGCGGGTCTTCCGACAAACCCACATAATTGTTCAAAGACTTCGACATCTTCTGCACCCCGTCAGTCCCGATCAAAATCGGCATCAGCAAACCAAACTGCGGTTTCATCCCAAAATGGCGCTGCAAATCTCTCCCCACCGCAATATTAAACTTTTGGTCACTTCCCCCCAACTCCACATCAGCTTCCAAAGCCACCGAATCGTAACCCTGCATTAGTGGATACAGAAACTCGTGCAGGAAAATCGCATTTTCCTGCTGCATCCTGTTATCAAATCCCTCTTTAGCGAGCATCTGCTGCACCGTCATCGTGCCTAGCAGTTCCAAAATCTTCGCCATGTCCAATTTTGACAACCACTCGGAGTTATAGCGAATTTCCAAACGTCCGGGCGTGTCAAAATCTAGAATCGGTCGCACTTGGTCTAAATAAGTTTTGGCATTTTCCGCGACTTGTTCGGCCGTCAACTGGCTTCGCATCTCGGACTTTCCTGTCGGATCGCCAATTCTTGCGGTAAAATCTCCGATGACCAGTACGGCTGTGTGACCGGCATCCTGAAAAGCCCGCAGCTTGCGGAAGCAAATGCTGTGTCCCAAGTGAATGTCCGCCCCTGTGGCGTCAATTCCCAGTTTGACGCGCAACGGTCGATCGACTGTTGCCAGCAGTAGGGCTAAATTTTCGTCAGGGTTGCTAGAATCAGGTCGATCTGGAAAAATCTCGCTGACGCCGCGGTAAAGCGCTGAAAGGTTAGGAGTTATCATCGGGGAGCGATCGTCCATCATATTTTGCCAAAGTGCAGCAGAATTAGTTACACTCACTGGTTGACGCATAAAAACATAACTATCAAGCTACTATAATCCCAAAGCTGACCGGCTTTCATTAGCTGACCCCGCCCAAAAACGGATACCAGCCCCCGACAACAGTCGTGGAGATCCCCAAATTTTAGACTCTTGTTCAAACTCCCAGATTCATCTGTGGAATAAATCTAAAATCTAAAATCTAAAATCTAAAATCGACTGACAGTATCTAGGTTTCGCATCTAAAATTAAAAGTCTTAAACCCCAAATCGAGTGAGGAAGTGAAATCCACGTGTCAACCAACGCAGTCCGCAATAACACGGAAAACTCAGCCCCCGTATTCGAGTTTGTTCAGTCAGTCAGTAAAGTGACCGCCGGAACCATACTCAGCATGACAATGCTTGCCAGTTCCGTAGTCGCTGGTGGACTGGTTGGCTTAGCGATCAGCTTCCGCAATTTGCCAGATGTTCGGATCTTGCAAACCTACTCTCCCACAGAAACTACCCACATTTACGACATCAACGGCAAGCCGCTAGCCAGCATCCACGACGAAGCCAACCGGGATGTCGTACCCCTTGACCAAATCTCCCCGCACCTGAAACGAGCAGTTCTGGCGATCGAAGATAGCAACTTCTTTACCCACAAAGGCATCAACCCCGGCGGGATAGCCAGAGCTCTGATAGTCAACCTAGAGAAAGGTCGAACCGTGGAAGGGGGCTCGACTATGACTATGCAGCTAGTCAAGAACCTGTTTCTTTCTCCCCAGTCAAAATTTAGTCGCAAGGTAGCTGAAGCGGTAATGTCTATCCGCTTGGAGCAAATTCTCAACAAAGACCAAATTCTGCAACTATACCTCAATCAAATCTACTTAGGTCACAACTTGTACGGCGTAGAGACAGCCTCTCGAAGCTATTTCAACAAATCAGCAAGTAATTTGACTCTTTCAGAAGCAGCGATGCTGGCCGGCTTAATTTCTGCCCCCGAAGAATACAGTCCTTTCGTCAATTACAAGTTGGCAAAAGAGCGGCAAAGCCTCGTTTTAGGCCGCATGAAGGATCTTAAATGGATTACGCCGGCCCAAGAAACTGCAGCCCGCCAGGAAAAAATTAAGCTAGGCAAAATTACCTCTTTTGGCGGCTCTCAAGTTCCTTACGTAACACAAGCCGTAGTCCAGGAATTGACTAGGCGTTTCGGGCGAGATGCCGTGGTTAAGGGAGGAATGCGCGTTCAAACCACGATCGACCTCAAAATGCAGCGCATAGCCGAAGAAACAGTCAAAGCGTGGCACAATCGGCTTTACTACCAAGGGCTGTTTTACGATCGCGATGAAGGTCAAATTGCCCTAGCCGCCGTCGATCCCCGCACCCACTTCGTCAAAGCAATGGTGGGCGGCGTCGATTACGAAAAGAGCCAGTTCAACCGCGCCATTCAAGCACGCCGCCAGCCCGGATCTTCTTTTAAACCTTTTATCTACTACGCTGCCTTTGCTAGCGGGAAATACAGCCCCGATTCAGTTGTCTACGACTCCCCTGTCGGCTACCGCGACGGCGACGGCTACTACTACCCTCAAAACTACGGCGGCGGCTTCTCCGGTGCAGTCAGCATCCGCAGAGCTTTGGAAGTATCTCTGAACATTCCCGCCGTCAAGCTGGGGCAAGAAGTCGGATTGAATAAAGTGATTGAGATTTGCCGGGTGCTCGGCATCAGAAGTCCGATGGAACCGGTGATTTCTTTGCCCTTGGGTGCCGTTGACCTCACTCCTTTAGAAATGGCCGGAGCTTTTGCTACCTTCGCGAACAACGGCTGGCATTCTGACACCACATTTATCGTGCAAGTCACTGACAGCAGCGGCAACGTCTTGCTCGACAATACGCCTAAACCCAAATTAGTCCTCAATTCCTGGGCGGCAGCATCTGTCAACAGCGCCCTGCAAGGAGTAATTACCAGCGGAACGGCAAGGGCGGCTCAACTTGGCCGGCCGGCTGCTGGGAAAACTGGTACAACTTCCTCAGAACGGGATATCTGGTTTGTGGGTTACGTGCCGCAGTTGTCGGTGGCTGTTTGGATGGGCAACGACAATTATAGACCGATGAGCTACGGTGCTACTGGCGGTGGGATTGTCGCCCCTGTTTGGCGCGATTTTATGAGCCAAGCTTTGCAGGGAGTTCCCGCAGAAAGTTTCAAACCTGCTTCATCTTTTGAGCGCCCTTAATTATTGGGCATGGGCAGTAGGGAGTAGGCAGTAGTTGAAAATTACCCCTTAGTTGTTTTATCTTCCTTCTTCCTTCTTCCTTCTTCCTGACATCCGTTACATCCGTTACACAATCCGTTGCCGAACTTCCTTCTTCCTGACATCCGTTACATCCGTTACACAATCCGTTGCCGAACTTCCTTCTTCCTTCTGCTCACTAAGATTGTTTTTCCAGCTCAGATTTCATCCGCTCCAGCGTTGAGTTCATTTGCTCAAACATCTGCTGGGGCGTGATGCCAAATTGATTGAGCTGTGTTTTTAACTGCTCTACAGTCATCTGAGCCATGAAGTCCTCCGACAGCTCAAAGCGCTTCATAAAAATACGGTACCGCTCCATCATCGATTCCATCTGAGCGATGAACATTTTCTTGCCTTCGCGATCGAATTTGCCGTAATTGCCACCTAGTTTGATGAGAGATTGATAGTCTTCAAACAACAGCTTGGCTTCTTGCTGAACAATTTCTGAATCAAAAAATCCCATAGCTTTCCTAATTTTTTAATATTCAACTAATTTTGATCTAGGCGAGAAAACCCGCTGCTTTTTGTACCATTTTATCAGTTGCCGGAGGAAGTCCCTACCCCTCAAGGTACAAGAATTAGTAGAAATTTCCGTACAGCATAAGGCAGGGGCATTGGGCATCGGGCATTGAGCATTGGGCATCGGGCATCGGGCATCGGGCATCGGGCATCGGGCTTGCGATGACAACAGTCAACTGTCCACTGTCAACAGTCAACTGTCCACTGTCAACAGTCAACTGTCCACTGTCAACAGTCCACTGACTTCAAACCTCCCCGATGCGTTCTAGAGGCCAAAACCGCACTACAGCGCGGCCGATGATATTCTGCTTAGGTAAAAATCCCCACCTGCTGGAGTCGTTGCTGTTGTTGCGGTTGTCTCCCATCACAAAGTATTCATTGTCTGGGACGCGATAAGGCCCCCACTGGTATTTAGGAGGTTCGGCAATATATTTTTCGACGAGGGGTTTGTCGTTGAGATAAACTAAACCTTGTTTAACGGCGACGGTTTGACCCGGTAAGCCAATTACCCGCTTGATGAATGCTTGGTCTTGGGTAAAGCCTTGTTCTTGCAACTTTTCGGGCGGGGCAAATACTACGATGTCGCCAGTTTTGGGAGGTTCGAGGTAGTAGGAAATTTTTTCGACTACGACGCGATCGCCCACGTGCAAAGTGGGTACCATAGAATCTGAGGGTATGTAGCGCGGTTCGGCGACCAAGGCTCGAATCACTATTGCTAAACTCAAAGCAATAATCACTATTTGAAGATTTTCTCGCTGCGACTTCCACGCTTTCTGCCACCAGGTTTCAGGCGGCTTTTCTGCTACTTCTGTACCCAAATTATTTTTTTCAGATGTCATGAAAGTCCTCGCTCTATAGTTGCCACTAATTATCTGATTAAGCTCGCTCAGCATTTAAATTGCATATCAATAAATAATCAAACCATGAGCGAGCTGGGTACGCGAACCCGCCCCAAATATACAATTTAAATGCAGTACAGCTTACCATTGAAGTATGTCGCTGTTAATTACTAGACTTGAAGAGTATGCCTTTGTAAACTATCTGGAAAGGCATCTGCGTTGCACCTACGGTTTCCCTATCAATCAAAGATTTATGCAATAAGTCTCCTCTTGATCTTAACTCATAAAAAAGGCAGAGAATTTAAATTCTCTACCTTTTTTATGTGAGGTTTTTGAGTTGTTTGCGATCGCGAGATTGGTTATTTCCAAACTTAACTCGAAATCGCACACAACTCAAACTTACTCAGCGCCTTGGGGCAGCAATTCCCGCTTTTGACCTTGCAGCACCTTAACAATTCCGTCCTCGCCCACATCCACAACAGCGATATCGCCGTCCTTGATGCGGCCAGAAAGAATTTCCTCAGCCAAACTGTCTTCCAACAACCGCATAATGGCGCGGCGCAGGGGTCGAGCTCCGTAGCTGGGGTTGTAGCCTTCTTCTACCAGCCGTTCTTTGAATTTTTCGGTCACTTCCAGGGTGATTCCCTGTTCTGTCAAGCGGCCGAACACTTCTTTGAGCATGATGACCGCGATTTCCTTGACTTCTTCCCTGTTCAACTGACGGAAGACGATAATTTCGTCGAGTCGGTTGAGGAATTCTGGGCGGAAGTAGTTTTTGAGTTCTTCGTTAACCAAAGAACGAATGCGGTTGTAATTAGCATCGGCTTGGTTGTCGCTGAACTCGAAGCCGAGGCCGCCGCCGCCTTTTTCAATCACCTTAGAACCGATGTTTGAGGTCATAATCAGCAGCGTGTTTTTGAAGTCCACAGTGCGACCTTTGGCATCAGTTAAGCGGCCGTCTTCCAATATTTGCAACAGCATATTGAAGACATCGGGGTGGGCTTTTTCGATTTCGTCGAACAGCACGACTGTGTAAGGACGGCGGCGGACTGCTTCTGTGAGTTGGCCGCCTTCGTTGTAGCCGACGTAGCCCGGAGGGGAACCGATGAGTTTGGAGACGGTGTGCCGTTCCATGTACTCCGACATATCCAACCGAATCATCGCGTCTTCGGAACCGAAGAAGTAGCCGGCTAGGGCTTTGGTGAGTTCGGTTTTGCCGACGCCGGTAGGCCCGGAGAAGATGAAACTGGCGATCGGGCGATTGGGATTTTTCAAGCCAACGCGAGCGCGACGGATGGCGCGGGAAACGGCTTTCACTGCTTCTTCCTGCCCGATCAAGCGCTGGTGCAAGGTATCTTCCATGTGCAGCAGCTTTTCGGATTCGGATTCGGTCAGTTTGTTGACCGGGACTCCCGTCCAGCTTGCCACGATTTGAGCAATGTCTTCTTCGGTGACAACTGGCGATGGGTCGGTTTCGCCGGTGCGGGCCGAGTCGGTTTTTTTGGCTTGGGAAATAGCGCGAATTTCGGCTTTGATGGTCATTTCCCGATCGCGCAATTCGCCGGCTTTGTCAAAGTCTTGAGAACGCACCGCTTCGTCTTTATCTTTGAGGACTTGGCGGAGTTCTTTGTCAAGTTCTTTAGCTGCGGGGGGCAGTTGGGAGTTGATCAATCGGACTCTAGAACCAGCTTCGTCTACCAAGTCAATTGCTTTGTCTGGGAGGAAGCGATCGGAGATGTATCGGTGAGAGAGTTTGGCTGCGGCTTCCAGGGCCGTGTCCAAGATTTTCAGCTTGTGGTGCTGTTCGTAGCGTTCCCGCAGACCGAAGAGAATCTCGATCGTCTCGTCAACGGTGGGTTCGCCGACCATCACGGGCTGGAAGCGCCGTTCTAGGGCTGCATCGCGCTCGATGTGCTTGCGGTACTCGTCGAGGGTGGTAGCGCCGATACACTGGAGCTCGCCTCTTGCCAGAGCCGGCTTGAGAATGTTGGCCGCGTCGATCGCCCCTTCAGCAGCACCCGCACCGATCAAAGTGTGCACTTCGTCAATCACCAAAATCACGTTACCCGCAGTGCGGATTTCGTCCATGATTTTTTTGAGGCGTTCTTCAAATTCGCCCCGGTATTTGGTACCGGCAACCAGCAAGCCGATGTCGAGGGTAACAACGCGCTTTTCTTCGAGGATGTCTGGGATGTCGTTGTTAGCAATGCGCTGGGCCAGACCTTCGGCGATCGCGGTTTTGCCGACTCCGGGTTCCCCGATAAGCACCGGGTTATTTTTGGTGCGGCGACCGAGGATTTGAATTACCCGTTCGATTTCTTTTTGGCGTCCGACTACTGGGTCTAGTTTGCCATCGACCGCCATCTGAGTGAGGTTGGCTCCAAATTCGTCGAGGGTTGGGGTTTTGGTGCGAGCGCCGCCACCAGTGGCTGCGACTTCTGCGGTTTCTCCCAGCATCCGAATCACTTGGGTGCGGACTTTCGACAAGTCTACTCCCAGGTTTTCTAAGACTCTAGCCGCTACTCCTTCACCTTCGCGGATCAGGCCCAGCAGCAGGTGTTCAGTACCTATATAGTTGTGTCCGAGTTGGCGAGCTTCTTCTAGGGATAGTTCTAGAACCCGCTTGGCGCGGGGAGTGAACGGAATTTCGACTGCTACGAAACCAGAGCCGCGGCCGATAATTTTTTCCACTTCAATCCGAGCGTCTTTGAGGTTGACCCCCATTGATTTTAGGACTTTAGCTGCAACCCCGGTTCCTTCACCGATCAGACCCAGGAGGATCTGTTCTGTCCCTACGAAGTTGTGACCCAGGCGGCGAGCTTCTTCCTGGGCCAACATGATTACTTTTATTGCTTTTTCTGTGAAGCGTTCAAACATGATTTATTCCCATCACCTGCTGCTATGTGCCCGTTTCGAGGTCACGCTCGCACAACGAGCGTTTGTGTTCGAGTGTTAACTCGTACTGCTTATTCTAGCGCGACACTCCCAACCTATCTGCCGCACTCGGCTGCGGTTGCAGATTCCAGGCTCATGTTGCAGGGTGGCTTTCAACTGGGAAGACCCAAATGGTGGCTGACCTACAACCTCCCCTAGACTGCAAGAAGATTGCTCTTCTCGGCCCGTGCCCAACCTACGACTGCGTATTGATGGATTCTAGCATAATCTTTTTGGCTGTCATCTAGCTGCAAAAGTGATAATTCTCGAAGTACAGGCCGGGTTTTGCACAAAACTTATTAGTTAGATGGGCGATCGATCCCCTAAACTCATCCTTAAGCTGCAGCCCCTCTCAAGAATTTGTTGCTTTGGGAGGGCGAGAGCGAGCAGGGCTTTTTTTATCTTAAATTTTGCCCCCGATTCGTTAAAGATTTGGGTATTCTTCCTGTTGTCGGTTGTGCGATCGCTCCTGAGCAATTAGTGAGCGTTGCTACACTCCGAGGAGTTTGCCTCAGACTATACTCAGCATGGTTCAAGACCTTGCTTTCGTAGCAGAGTGCTTTTGTCGTTAACTCGTCTGAACTTAAAAGTCTGAAACTTCAATCGTGGAAAAGAATCTAAATCCTGTTTAAGGCGTAGTTAAAGTAAATAATGAACACTAAAAACTTAGATGACCAGGTAGAAAGTACCGACAATGGATCGATCGAAGTTACAAGTAAATTCCACGATGCAGCTACAACAACTTCTGCAGCTTCACCAAAAGAATTCAATGCAGAACAGCTAGGACGTGTCTACTTTATTCGGCACGGTGAAAGTACCAGTAACGAACGCAACATTTTTGCAGGAGTTCTGGATGTTGACCTCACATCCTTTGGCCGATTGCAGGCACGCCGTGCAGGTGTTGACCTCAAGAAAAAAGGTACAAAGTTTGACGCAGTATATGTCTCTCACATGAGACGCGCTAGGCAAACCTGTGAAATTGCCCTTGCTGAAAGTCAAGCACTAAAGTCGCCAAATACCCCGGTTGAGATAGACCATCGAATTAGCGAAAAATCCTTTGGCATTTTTGCTGGTCGCAACCTGAATCTGCTGCGTCTTGCTCTTGGCTACGAAGGCTTCGAGGAAATGTTGCATTCACATAACGAAGCACCCCCGGCTGGCGAAAAGATTGCCCAAGTTTACGCTCGCGCTGCCCGTTTCTACGAAGACAAAATTGTACCGCACTTGGAACGGGGAGAAACAGTTCTAGTAGTGTGCCACCAATATGTATTGGAGCCTCTAGCACTTTATTTAAGCGGTCTACCGCCGACAGCTTATAAACACCTAAAACTCCCCAATGGTAAAGCTCTCAGCGGTGTGGATCTCGTCAAGTTTCGCGATAAGGAATCCGGCGGTGCTGCTTCCCTGCGGAAAGAGATCAACGATCTTTCAATTATGTGGGCGATTTTGATCTATGCCACCGCCTTCTTGCTGGGAAGCTTGGCAAGGGCAATCAGCACCTCAGAAGCAGGGATTCCGTCAGTCCTATTTCGAGCAATAATCGTTGCGTGTCTTGCCGCCTCAACGTTTTATACCTACTTAGACATTGACTTTGCAGCGAGTAAACGCAAAGTAACCTCTACTGTAAAGTATCTCGTTTACGGGTGGATGGCAGTGCGATGGGCAGTTGGGCTATTTTTAATATTTTCTGGATTTTTGTATCAGACTGAAGCGGATCTGTACAAAGTTTTGTGGGTGCTGTTTTGGATGGTTCCGCCAGCCCTTACTTCCCCAGTTTTATCCGTGCTTTGGGGCGGTAATCTTTATCCGTCGGCTCTTTTGTCAAGAACGCTATCAATCGTTGCTCCACTGGCGCTTCTGGCTACATTGAAGGTTGCCAATTTACCCATTAACGTTGACAGCCTGATATTTTTCGGCATTATTCTAATTTTAGGTCTGGCAATACCGGGTGCGATCGCCCAGTTTTGGCGCGACAAATCCCCTGTTGAATCAAACCACCACAGTAAAAACTGGAAATTCATCGGAGTGCTTGCTGTCGCATTCATGGCCTTGGCAACAGGGTTTCAGTTTACTCCATCAACCTTCATTTCGGATCTATTTTCTTCAACCGATCCGAATCGCTCGCTCGCTTGTCTGCAACAACTAGCATTGGCAACTTTGGTCTTTGTCTCAATGCGGGTTTTGGCTGTATTAACCTCAGCATTTACGAATGGCAAGCTTAGCAAGGCAGAAGCTCGCGATGCTTACATCCTGCTTGTGAATCCCAACTTTTTCCTTTGGGCTGCTCTTTTCATCGGAGTTAGTGCAACTGCCAATCCCCAAGCCGTAAAATATGCAATTTTTTGGGCAGCGCTGGGGTTCTTCTGCATACCACTCATCGAACAGATATTGTTCATGAATTCATTTGGCAATGACATACTGAGAGAAACACTGCGTTCTTCGAGAGTGGCAACAGCAGATATCAAAAAGCTTTTCATGCAATTGGATACGGATGGAAGTAAGGCGCTAGAACGAACTGAGATTATGGAGTTGTTAGGGCTAATCGAAGATATGACAACAGGCGAACGTAGCTCTGAAGAAGTCAGAAGCTACATCACTGATTATCTTTTTAATACTCTTGACTCCGATAAAAATGGCAGTGTTGATTTAGCAGAGTTAGAAGAGTACATATCAACGTATGGGTTGGTTGCTAACCTTAACGTTGCTCAAATCTAAACTTTGGATCAATAAGCTGTGGAGCATTTAAAATAGTATTGTATGGTGCGTCATTCCGCAGCGTTTCCCTTGCCGATGGAAGCGATAGAGCTGACGCACCCTACTGGCCTCGTTAGGGATGAGAATTAAATAAAATCCACTTTTCATGACTGTTGTGGGATGGGCGTCCCGCCCGTCCTTTCTGGGCGGGCGGGACGCCCATCCCACAAGAAAAAAGGGAAATTATTTAATTGACGATCCTTAGTGGTTTAAATGCTCCACAGCTTAAGCATGACATCATATTCAAATTTGAGAAATGATGTCATGCTTATTTGTCCGACTGCTGTATGCAGGAATGCAATAATGATAGTTTTAGCTGGCTCCATAACTGGCGAAAAATTGGAAAACAAAAAAAACCGAGGTTAATCTCATGATGGATACTCCGAGAAAAATTTTAGAGGAATTGCGACAAGTCTTTACCAAGATTGCTGGAAAAGACCAACAAATCGATCGCTCAGAGTTTAAGAAAGCTATGGGGCTGAAAGACGAATATTTTGCCGAGCGAATGTTTGCGATGTTTGATAACGATAAAAGTGGCGTTATCGATATCGAGGAATTTCTGAAAACAGTAGAAGAACTTGTCTTTGCCACAGAAGAAGAAAAACTAAAATTTGCTTATCAATTGCACGACATTAACGGGGATGGCTCCATCGAAAAAGACGAAGTTTCTCACTTGATTGCTGCTAGCTTGAAGGAAAATAATTTAACCTTTCCGCCGGAACAAGTTACCGGTCTGGTTGACATTTTGTTTTTAGAAGCTGATACCGATAAAAGTGGCGAAATTTCTTTTGAAGAGTTCAAAGGTTTAATCGGAAAGCATCCCGATCTGCTTGAGGCGATGGCAGTTAGCCCGGTTAGCTGGTTAAAACCTCGCCAGCCAGACGACGACGCCATAGCAGTTGCGCCCAAAGAGAAAAGGTCGCCAAAGGCGTACATCAAGCATTATATTCAAAACAACTGGGTCAAGATCGCTTTTTTGTCCCTCTATCTTATTGCCAATCTGGTTCTTTTCTTTGGGGCTGTCGATCGATATGCAAGTCAAGGCGCAAATGTGTACGTTCAAATTGCGCGGGGATGTGGCGCAGCGCTCAACTTCAACGGGGCATTGATCCTGATTCCCATGCTGCGGCATTTTATGACTTGGCTTCGCAAAACGAGGATCAACAACTATCTGCCGATAGATGAGGGCATCGAGTTTCACAAGCTCGTGGGTCAATTCATGTTTGCCTTTGCGATCGTCCATACGATCGCGCATTTTCTCAATTACACCACATTGCCGGTTCCCTTTGCACAAAGTCTTTTTGCAACGAAGGCTGGCTTGTCAGGATTTTTATTACTGCTAGTTTTCGCAGTTATGTGGGTGACAGCGCAAGCTCCAATCCGTAAAGGCGGAAAATTTGCGCTTTTCTATACAGCTCATATGTTGTACGTCGTGTGGTTTGCCCTGGCGTTAGTTCACGGGCCAGTTTTTTGGCAGTGGGTGTTGTTACCTGTTGTGGGATTCGCGATCGAACTGGTTATTCGCCGCCAGAATACAAAAGAGCCTGCCTATGTAGTTAATGCCTCTTTACTCCCCTCCAAAGTTCTAGGTTTGGAAATTGCACGTCCGAAATCTTTCCACTATCAACCAGGGGACTACGTGTTTGTTAAATGTCCCAGTCTCTCCAAATATGAATGGCATCCATTCACAATTAGTAGCGCCCCCGAAATGCAGGATGTCTTATCTGTACACATACGCTCTGCGGGCAGTTGGACTGGAAAATTATATCAACTTTTCCGAGAACAGCACGAGCAATGGATACGGTCAGGTAACTCTAAATACGAGCCTGGAGTGCTTGTCCATTTAGATGGGCCCTATGGGACACCAAGTACCCATATCTTTGAATCTAAGTACGCTATTCTCATCGGTGCGGGTATTGGCGTAACTCCCTTTGCCTCTATTCTGAAAAGTATGCTGTACCGAAGCCAACACGGTTCTTCAGGAATGCGTTTGCAAAAGGTACATTTTTACTGGCTCAACCGAGAGCAAAAAGCGTTTGAATGGTTTGTTGAACTCTTATCCAGAATCGAAGCCCAAGACACTAAGAACCTATTTGACATTAATCTGTATCTGACAGGTGCCCAACAAAAGTCAGATATGAAATCCAGCACCCTATTTGTGGCAATGGATTTGATGCATTCCCAAACGCAGGTTGATTTGATTACAGGTTTAAAGAGCCGTACACAAACTGGTCGTCCCGACTGGGAAGAGATTTTCCGCGATGTAGCACAGCAACACGCGCCCAATAAAGTTGACGTATATTTCTGCGGCCCTCCTGGACTATCGGTACAATTGAGAAATCTCTGCCATAAATACGGGTTTGGCTATAGGAAAGAAAATTTCTAGCAAAACTTCTGGCAATTGATTTATGATATTCAGCTAGAGTCATAAGTTTAGGACTTACACAGAAACCGGGGTTCTTTGACGTAAAATAGGCTTTCTGGCTATTTCTATCCGTCGAGAAACCCGGTTTATTTGAACTTTTGCGTAATTCCTGAACTTGCTCTCCGTCATCTCCCAAAAAACCTTACTTGAATATCGAAAAACGAGGAAAATATCCAATGAAGTTAGACAAGTTTGTACTAGCACAAAATATGGCATTTCTAATAGCCATCCCACCAGAAAGTAATTTGGCGAAATTGTTCTCCTTTTGCTTGGCCACAAAGGTTAGAAAAAAGATGAGCGGAACAGAAATCTTAAGGATCACCTGTGAGCTAATGGAAAACCCATCTAATTTGCCCTATTGGACTCAAGAGGTGATGGGACTCGATTTAGATTACAGCAGTGAAGAGTGGAAAGCTTTAGGAGAAATGGGCATCAACGATGCAGGAGAGTTTATGGCTATGGTGTCTCAAGAATTGGAAAATTTGAGTTTGTAATATTTTGCCCTGGCGTAAGCAAAGAAACTCTCTTCCAACTCTCTATTAAAAGCATTTATCAGAGCCGGATAGTTAAAAAACCCGGTCTTTAGACAAGGGAGCATCACCTTTCAAAAGAGAAACAAAAATATGTCTTTAAATGTTGAACTTTTAGAGCAAAGTTTTGAGAAAATCAAACCTCGTGCTGATGAATTTGCCACTACTTTCTACGATAACCTGTTTAAACTTTATCCAGAAGTGAAACCACTGTTTGCCAATACTGAAATGGCAAAGCAACAGAAAAAGCTGATAAATGCTCTGGTTTTGGTAGTAGAAAATCTTCGTTCTCCAGAGGCTTTAGGGCCAGTTCTAAACGCACTGGGAGGGAGACACGTGGGTTATGGAGCGATCGCCAATTCTTACCCGGCAGTTGGAGAAGCATTACTAATGACCTTTGAGGAGTATCTTCAGGAAGATTGGACTATTGAAGTCAAACAAGCATGGATCGATGCCTACGGCGCGATTACTGCTTTGATGTTAAAAGGCGCTGGGGTAGAAACGACACATGAAGAAGTTCAATTAGAAACAGAGATAATTCCAGACAAACAGGTAAATATAGCAGCTAATCACCCACTAGAATCAGTTCCCGAAAAAGAGCCAGAGTTAGCCGTAGATGTACTGGAAAGCAGTTTCGATAAAATCAAACCTCGTGCTGATGAATTTGCCGCTAGCTTCTACGAAAACCTCTTCATCGCTCACCCAGAATATAAACCGCTGTTTGCCAATATTGAGATAGAAAAGCAACAGAAAAAGCTGATAAATGCTTTGGTATTGGTAGTAGAAAATCTCCGCTCTCCAGCAGCTTTAGGGCCTGTTCTCAATGCCTTGGGAGGCAGACACATCGGCTATGGGGTAATCCCCAAATATTATGGGCCAGTTGGAGACGCACTGCTGATGACTTTTGAGCAGTATCTCCAAGAAGATTGGACTCCCGAAGTAAAGCGGGCATGGACAGATGCCTACAGAACAATTACTGGTTTGATGCTAAAAGGCGCAGGTGTTGTTTCTACACCCAATGTTGTCCCAGATGAAAAAGATGTCACCCACCATCAGCCAAAAGAATCAAAGACACAATTACTGAACGAATCTAAGCCGATCGCGCCGCCAACCGAGGAACAGAAAAAGCCTTTAGGATTAATTCAGTTGGATGGTAAAATTATCCCCAAAATGCTCTCGAAAATAACTGAGAGTTATCAGCAATTTCAAGGTCAATCATTCGTTCAGCAATTGGGTGAAGTTCTCAAAGGAATTTTAGAAAAATTCATTGATAATTTTTGGACGCAACCAGCCTGGTTAGTGGCTAGTGTTTCAGCCGTTCTGTTCATCATAATTTATGTGGGGGCGGATGATAATTCTCTGATTGGAGAGATTCTGGAGAGTGTTGATGCTCTCAGTCTTGTCGTTGCTTTAATTTTATTCATTAAGGAAGCACCCGATCGCAGAAAGCAATTTCACTACCAAGCTTGGAGCACGGTTGATGCAGCACACGGCGTAAAAGTTAGCTATGCCAGAATTCTGGCACTCCAAGATTTGAATGAGGATGGTGTTTCTCTTAGAGGTTTGGATGCTATTGGTGCGGAGTTAGTAGATATTAATCTTCCTCATGCCAATCTCAGTAAAGCCCATTTGATGGAAAGCGACTTGAGTAATGCTAATTTGACTTATGCCAATTTAGATAATGCTAATATCAGTCAGGTTAAACTTAGTGGTGCAAATTTAAGTCATGCAAAACTGAGTTTTGCTAGCTTGACTCAGGCTAATCTTAGTAGTGCGAATCTTAGCAATGCTAATTTAATTTGTGCGGACTTGAGTAATGCGAACCTGAGTGGTGCAGATTTGAGAGATGCTAGTTTGAGTGGTGCAAACTTGAAGAGTGCCTACCTAACTGGTGCAAATCTCAAAGGTGCTAAAGTTAGCATTTCTGACCTGAGTGGTGCTTTGCTCGAAGGTGCTGTTATGCCTGATGGATCAAAGTATAAGTCTCTGGAAGATGGGGTCACAAATAAATAAACTGATGCCAAGTTTTTTATGACTTTGAGGTATGCTTTTCTACTAAAATGGTGACGACACCTTGAGTAGAAAAGCTTTGGGTTACGGAAAAGTGTTCGCTACGAATGGTGAGAGATTACTCTTTAATTTCTGAGACATACAATGTCCGCTCAAGAAGTTGTTGCCTTGCTCCATGAACTGGTAACAGGCTTTGATGAAATGACAGAAAAATACGGTATGTCTGCGATCGCTGCCCTGTGCTATGGTTGAGTTTATATTCGGTTATCTGTAATTTGGGTGGAATTGGACCCATCCAAAGATTACGCCTTAAACCGCTGCATTTAGGCGGAAAACCCCTTTAATTTATTTGCTCAAAACCGACAAACCCATAAGCAAGGCTCATTCTATGGCCACCACAACCGACGAGCCATTACCCTTACACGAACTTATTTCGCGGATTTTGGCACCGGAACCCTCATTCCAGAAGCCGAAGGGACTTCTAGCGGGATTGGGTACAATGCAAGCCCTCAATCAGCGCCTCGCAAATCAACCCCTGCTGGATTTCATCAACGCCACTTTGCGGGGAATTAGTCAGGTCATTTTCGTCAATAACCCTTTGAGTGGATTGCTAATCCTCGCTGCTATGTTCATTCAGTCTCCCTGGCTGGGGGGCATGAGCTTAGTCGGGACTGCCAGCGCAACGCTAATGGCGATCGCCCTCAAAGCCAATCCAGGCGCCATCCAGAATGGTATCTTCGGGTTGAATGGAATGCTCGTTGGTGCGGCCATGGCGTTCTTTGGGGCGTTTGGCAATGGAGCCTGGAATCCTGTCTGGGCGATCGCCGCCATTATCCTCTCTGCTCTCACAGCCGTGGTGATGGAGACGGTAGGGACGTGGTTCGCCACTCGGTTCAGAGTTGCTCCACTGGGCATCCCATTTAATGGGGTGATGCTCACCTTTCTACTAATACTGGCATTTGTACCCCAACCCTTCTTCGATCTGGGGCCGCCGCCGCCACCTTTTCCCGCTGGTGCGATTGACGGATTTCGCTTGATCCAATCGCTGCCGATCAGTCTCGCGCAAGTCTTTTTCTCAGACAAGCTTGTTTCTGTTGGGCTAGTCGTCCTAGGCATTGCCATCTGTACCCCGATTGGCGCAGTGGTGGGATTGCTCGGTTGCGCCATGTACCTGCTAGCCGGTTTGCTGCTGGGAGCCAAGCCCGATCAACTGTATACGGGGTTGTGGGGGTACAATGCAGCTCTCACGGCGACGGCAATTGGGGGAGTGTTTTACACGCCAAACCGTCTCAGCATTTCGATTGGTCTCCTCTGTGCTTTCTTGGCATCGATCGCCAGCATTATCCTGGCTCCCCTGTTCTCGCTGCTGAAGCTACCCGTTCTGTCCGTGCCTTTTGCAATTGTGACGATTGGGTGCTTTCTGATCTTGCAGCGATCGCTGCCTTCCCTTGTACCGGTGGTGCTGCATACAGTGGCAAGTCCAGAGGAACATCGACAGCGGTTCCGTGTAGCCAAGGAAACTATTGCTAGCTTCCGGCAACAACTCAGAGCCGCACTTGAGGGGCAGCAACGCAACATCTTGTTTGAGCAGGCAACTCCTGCGATTAAAGGCGATTTACGCTACATCTTCGATGCAATCGATCGCGATCGCAGTGGGTTTCTCTCAACCCAGGAGCTTGCAAGTCACTTGCATCAGGCAGGAAAAGTCCTCTCTGAGGGTGAACTGACCTATCTGTTCAACTGCATGGATAGAGATCGCAGTGGCGCGATCGACTTTGAGGAATTTGGCGAATTAATGTTGCGCCATCAACGGTTGATGTCGAGATATACAGAATTTGTCACCTATTTCCTACCGATTGATGTCGATGCAGATGATGCCATCAGTATGCAGGAGATGAATACGGCACTAGCCAGTTTGAAAGAGCCAGCTCTGTCTAAGGATGAAATCACATTTTTGCAAGAGAAAACAGGAGGACAGGCGTTGACTTGGAATCGGTTTATTGAGGTGCTGCTGCTGACTTGAAGCGTGATCGCTCCTTGATAAGTAACCACACAAAATTAATTACATAAAGACTCCTTGCTGGGCAAGGGTTTCAGGAGAAATATTGTGTAATTAATTTTGCACAACTACTTACTAATCTCGATCGGACTTTTATACAATCATCCCTTACTTGAGGAACCTTATCCTATGACAACTCAACTCACTCATCCCAGAATCATTCTCGACACCGATCCGGGCGGAGATGATATCTATGCTTTCCTTTGGCTTCTGAGCTTGGTCAAACAAGGACTCGCTGAACTTGTCGCCGTTACTTCCGCAGATGGCAATGTAGCTGCTAAACGCACGTTTTCTAGTGCGTCCCAGATTTTAAATTTAGCAGGGTTCCCAAACATTACAGTTGGTCGCGGTGTCCCCATAAAACAAGTTGTGGAAGATGCCGGACATATTCATGGGGCGGATGGGATGGGCAATCTGTCTCATACTTTACCCCCAGCCACCCATAATTTTGAGGATGCTCGCTACTCCGACGAAATCATCATCGACGAGCTGAACGCTGCTCCAGGGGAAATTACCATTGTAGCGATCGGTCCCCTGACAAACCTCGCTGCGGCGGAAATGAAAAGCCCCGGCATCCTGAAAAAAGCCAAGGAAATTGTCATCATGGGAGGTGCTTTTTTCTGTTCCGGTAATGTGACTCCCCATGCCGAATTCAATATTTGGTTTAATGTTGAAGCTGCTCAGACAGTATTTGACAGCCGAGATGATATTGTCGTGATGCCGCTAGACGTAACGCGCCACTTAATTTTCACACGAGATATGACTCACGAAGTCACTCAGGCGAATCCAGAGAGTAAACTTTCTCAATTCTTAATACCCCTTTGTGAGTTCATGATTGGCACAGCCTTGGGTTATCGAGAAACAGCAGGAATTCCAGGTCTTCTTGTCCATGATGCAGCAACCTTGGGATACCTGTTTTATCCAGAAACTTTGATGTTGAAAAGGGCAAAAGTCCGAGTTGAAACAAAGGGAGAGTTGACACTGGGACAAACGTCGATCGATAGTCGTCCTGCACCGAAAACCGGAGCAAATGCCTGGGTAGCGTTGCAGGTTGATGAGAGCAAATTTTTCACCAGTTTCGTTGAAGATTTGAAGCAGCTATTCACAACCGCCTAGCTTTCATGAAGGCGAGATATCCAGCTTCTCTAAGAAGCCGGGTATCTGAACCGAACAGGCAAAATTAAACGTGTTAGTTTCACAAAGGTAAAAAATAATGACGACCACAGAGCGGTTTAAAAAGTTCACTATTTTGCATTCCAATGATATGCACGGAGACTTTCTGGCAGAGGCTGGGGGTGAAGAGGGTCATCTGATAGGTGGAGTGTCGCTGCTTTCCGGCTATATCAATAAGGTACGCCAAGAAGAGAAAAACGTACTGTTTGTCATTTCAGGTGACATGGTGCAGGGTTCTCTCATTGATAAGGAATATAGAGGTATTTCAACTATAGAGATTATGAATTACCTCGCTCCCGATGTAGTGACTCTGGGGAATCACGAATTGGATTATGGGTTGCCTCACTTACTATTCTTGGAAAAAATGGCAAATTTTCCAATCGTGAATGCCAACTTGTATATCACAAAGTACAATAAACGCTTGATGAATCCATATGTCATCCTCAATGTAGATGGATTCGATATTATGTTCATCGGAATTGTAACTGAAGAAGTTCTTAAGTCCTTAAAACGCGATCTCAGTATTAGCACATTTCTAAGTCTTGAAGATGCCGCCTCAGAAGTTGGGAAAATTTGCGACGCCTACAAAAATGAGGACATTGACCTAACAATTCTGCTAACACACATCGGTTTTGAAGAGGATAAAAAATTAGCAGCAATGCTAAACCCGGAATGGGGTGTGGATATGATTCTTGGCGGACACTCCCATACATTTTTAGAACAACCTGCCGAAGTTAACAATATTCTGATCGCACAAGCTGGAATTGGCACAGACCAAATAGGACGTTTCGATATTGTAGTAGATGACGATACTAACAGCATTGTTGAATGGAAGTGGCAACTCCTGCCTGTAGATAATAATCTGGCCGAGCCAGATGCAGAAATCGAAAAGCTGATTGCGACTTTCCAAGAACAGGTCGATCGCAAATATAATCGATTGATTGGACGATTAGCACATAAACTGACCCATCCTAATCGTGAAGAAGAAACAGAATTGGGTAACTTAATCGTTGATATTGTTGCCCAACTCGATATGTTGTTGGATGTAGCTCTGATCGGAAGCGGTTCAATCCGTAAAACAAAATTAGGCCCGCTAGTTACACTGAGCGATCTTAAAGAAGTTTTTCCTTACGACGATGTACTTTATAAACTTAAAGTTACAGGCCTACAGCTCAGCAAAGTTTTCGCACATATTATGAGACAGGAAAACAGAATACCTGGTGAAAGTTGTTGTTTTCAGGTCAGCAAAGGTGTTCAGGCAGTTTACAGTGATTCTCAAAATCAGCTTGAATCTTTGAGCATTAATGGAGAGCCCGTACAAGCCGATGCTCACTACACTATCTGTGTAGAGGAATATCATTACAAAAATTCAGTGCATAGTCTAGGCATAACAAGTGAAGAATTGACACAATTAGACAACGCAAAGGTAGTTGCAACATCCTGCCAGAATATCCTTGAAGAATACTTTAGCCATCATCAAAATCTGAACAGCCAGATCGAAGGTCGATCGATCTACAAGTAGAATGTTCAGAGCTAGTTCTCAGTGATTGTGATTATTGGGCAGGCAAGATGCCTGCCCGGGAGATAATGACTATCTTGCGCGGTGACTTTTTTGGCGAGATGGCACTGTTTAGTGCAGAACAAAGTCCGATATCAATCGCTGCTGTTGACGATTTGCAAGTTCTTGTTATTTACTCAGATGCTGTAAATACGATGATTGAACCTCAACCCACCTTGGGGAGCGAGATAGGTCAAATTATCGAAGCGCGAAGCAAAGCGGTAAGTATGGTCGGGCAGGCAGATGTTTCGTCAAGAGCTGAGGTTGATTCCATATGAGGATTTTGAACTAAATTGATATCGAGTAAGCAATTATTTGTCACTGCAAGTTCCACGCGCAATAAATTACCTTATAAACTCAAAATTTATCGATCGCCAAATGCCAGTTTTTCTGATGCAGCCGATCGCACATCTGCACTTTCTCATCCGCCAAATATCGCTGAAATTCCGGTTTTTCCAGACCGCTGCGCCACATCACCAGAGCATCTTCTCCAGTGTCTTCGTAGTATCGCTTGCGCCGTCCAGCCTCTTTAAAACCAAACTTTTTGTACAGGTAAACTGCCGCTACATTAGAATCCCGCACTTCTAAAGTCGAGCGCTCTAATTGCCTGTCACAAGCCGATTTTAGCAAAGCCAAAAGCAGAGCTTGTCCCAAACCCTGACCTTGAAACTGAGGATGAATTGCCAGCATTATAATGTGAGCTTCTTCTAAAATCGCCCACAAACAACCGATACCGATGAGAGTTGGCGGAATCTGTAGGGGCGGTGCCCCCGTGCCCGCCCGAATCTGTAGGGGCGGTGCCCCCGTGCCCGCCCGAATCTGTAGGGGCGGTGTCCCCGTGCCCGCCCGAACCTGTAGGGGCGGTGTCCCCGTGCCCGCCCCCTCCCATGTCCAAAGACCTAATAAATCGCTGTTAGGACTGTCTAACTCGCGCCTGTAGCCTTCGAGCGCCCAAAGTCCGCCAAAACAAAGTCGATCGAGTTCGACTGCACTGTTGAGGTCTTCTGTGGCGAGATGTTTAATTTGTAGAAAACGCACAGTCGATTTTAAATTTGAGATTTGAGATTTGAGATTTGATCATTACTCACTGCAAGGATGCGGAGTTTGATCGAGTCTCAGTCAGTCAGACTGCTTGCGGAATGAATCTGGGGGCAACTGACCCAATTGCTTGCCGTCAATTGTACACTGGGAAAGACCGTAAGGATAGTTATTGCGCGATGGTATCAACTCAATCTTTCGGGGTGGAATCGGGACTTAAGTATCTGTCTGAGTCTCAACAAGCCCTGCAAACTCGATCGCCCAATCAAGAACTGTTACCGCTGACAGCCAGTGTTAACAGCAGCGATCGGTTGGAAATCGGAGGCTGCGAGGTGACAGCTTTGGTGGAGCAATTTGGCTCGCCGTTGTATATTTTAGACGAAGAAACGTTGCGGGCGGCTTGTACCCAGTACCGGGATGCTTTTAAGCGTTACTATCCGGGCGAATCTCAAGTGCTCTATGCTTCTAAAGCTTGGAGTTGTTTGGCAGTTTGCGCGATCGCAGCTTCGGAAGGTTTAGGCATAGATGTCGTATCCGCCGGAGAAATCTACACTGCACTGCAAGCCGGTGTCAGTCCCGACAAAATCTACTTCCACGGTAACAACAAGTCCCGCGAGGAACTGCGGCTAGCTGTCGAAAGCGGCTGCATTACCGTAGCCGACAATTGGCGGGATTTAGAGACTCTAGCAGAGTTGGGAGAATCGGGTGTCAGCAGCCTCACAGGTGGGCCGACACGAGTTATGGTGCGGTTTACTCCTGGAATTGAGTGTCACACCCACGAGTACATTCAGACGGGTCAAATCGATAGTAAATTTGGCTTTGATCCCAACTCGCTCGATCGAGTATTTAAATTCATCAGCCAACAATCGTCGTTATTTTGCGTGGGAGTGCACGCTCACATCGGCTCTCAGATTTTTGAACTGCAACCCCATGACGATTTAGCCGAAGTCATAGTTCAGGCCTTGACTAAAGCACAGAGTTATGGTTTACCAGCAACAGAAATTAATATTGGTGGCGGGTTGGGCATTCGCTATACTGAAGCGGACGATCCTCCCAGCATTGAAGATTGGGCTCGTACAATTTGCTCTGCCGTGGTAGCAGCTTGCGAACGGCAGAAATTGCCATTACCGAAATTGCTATGCGAACCGGGTCGATCGCTCGTCGGTACAGCTTGCGTTACAGCTTACACCGTTGGCTCTAAAAAAGTCATTCCGGAAATGCGGACGTATCTAGCTGTGGATGGAGGGATGTCCGACAATCCGCGTCCTATTACCTATCAATCAGTTTATCGAGTCCTCGCAGCCGGTAAAATGTCTGCTCCCTTAACGGAAACAGTGACAATTGCTGGGAAACACTGCGAGTCAGGGGATGTTCTGATTAAAGATGCCAAATTGCCAGAGTGTCAGGCCGGAGATGTCCTCGCGGTTACGGCCACAGGGGCATACAATTACAGTATGGCTTCTAACTATAACCGAGTACCCCGACCGGCAGCGGTTTTAGTGAGAAATGGGGAAGTTAACACGATTATACAGCGGGAAACTTACCAGGATTTGCTGAGGCTTGACCGCCTTCCTGAACGACTCGGAGCTCAAAAGTAAAAAGTTAGAAGTTAAAAGTTAAAAGTTAAAAGAAAGACAATCCATGTTTACTTAGTGATGATTGCCTTTTCACTTTTAACTTTTGCCTTGTTCAGTCACGCGATTGGATTGACACTCCCCGGTCTAAAAACACGGGGATTTTCAGCATATTCCTTATAACAACTGTTCATGGTTCACGGGTTCGAGTGCATCACGGTTCGCGGTTCACAGGCGGTAGCGTTCGATGAACCATGAACAATCAACAATCTGGCTTTGACTTGGCCCTGGTTCAGTCCTTATTGATTCAAGGGATCGATATTGGACTGGTTTTTGCCCTTGCGTATTTGGTGCTCGTCATTGTTGGCGAGCGCAGAACGCTGTGGATGGTACGGGGATTTATTATTTTGATGCTGGCGGCGGCGGTGAGCAACTGGGCTGGATTGAGGCTGTTGCACGTTGCCCTCAACAGCTTGGTGACGGGTTCTGCTGTGGCAATGGCGGTAATATTGCAGTCGGAGTTTCGCCGATTTCTGGAACAATTGGGTCGGGGGGAATTTCGACAATTGTTTGGACGCGATCGCCGACCAAATCCCGAACCGGACAGCGTAATAGATGAAATTGTGGACGCAGTAAAAGAACTTTCGCAAAACCGCACGGGGGCTTTACTAATTATAGAAACAGATTCTCCGATCGACGATCGAGATTTTTCGGTGCCGGGACTAAAGCTAAATGCTGAAGTTTCTAAAGAATTGTTGCAGACAATCTTTCAGCCGCAAACTTTGCTGCACGACGGAGCTGTTTTGATTCGAGGTTCGCGGATCGTGTCGGCGGGGGTAATTTTGCCTTTGTCCGATCGCACTGCGTCGCGGCAGTTGGGAACCCGCCACCGGGCGGCAATGGGGATTACGGAACGGGTGCAAGCTTGCGTGTGCGTGGTAGTGTCGGAGGAAACTGGTTCTATTTCTTTAGCCCAGATGGGACTTTTAAATCGACCTTTGACTAGCAACAAACTTAAGGAATTGCTGGAAGCAAAGCTGTTTCCGTCCGAGGGAGAAAGAGCTGTGGCTCCAATTCCGATCGGCAATCTCGGACGCCAGATAGGATTGAAGGGAGTGACGCTATTAAAACGGATACTGCGCCGTTAGTCGGGTAATCGGGAGAAACCATGAGTCAAGGAATTTGCTTGGAAAAGTTGCCGGAGGATCTGCAACAGGAACTACTGCCTAAGCACATAGCAGTGATTATGGACGGGAACGGGCGCTGGGCTAAGAAGAAGGGGTTGCCGCGGATTGCGGGACACCGCCGAGGAGCTAGCACTCTGAAGGAACTGCTGCGCTGCTGCAAAGATTGGGGGATTCCAGCTTTAACGGCCTATGCTTTTTCGACGGAGAATTGGGGGCGGCCGGCCGGGGAAGTGGATTTTTTAATGAGTTTGTTTGAGGGAAAGTTGCGACAAGAATTGCGGGAGATGGTGGACGAGGACGTGCAAATTCAATTTATGGGGAATTTGCAGGCTTTGCCGAAGTCTTTGCAGGCGGAAATCGAGCGTTCTGTGACGGCCACTCAGCATAATCAGGGGATTTTGTTTACGGTGGCGACGAATTACGGGGGGCGTCAGGAGATTGTACAAGCTTGTCGGGCGATCGCCACTCAGGTGAAAGAGGGCAAGTTGCAGCCGGAGGAGATTGATGAGGTTTTATTTAAACGCTATTTGTATACTGCTGATGTTTGTGACCCGGATTTGCTGATCCGGACGAGTGGGGAAATGCGGTTGAGCAATTTTCTACTCTGGCAAATGGCTTATTCGGAAATTTACATTACTGAGACGCTGTGGCCGGATTTTGATCGATCGGAGTTTCACCGCGCTTTGTCTGATTATCAGAAGCGCAGCCGCCGATTTGGCAAAGTCTAACGATTTTGGATTTGGGATTTTAGATTTTAGATTTTTTGGTTGATTTTTCAGTTTCCAAGTAGGTCATCTCCTGCTCAACATAACGATTTTAGATTTTAGATTGGAGGACAAATCTAAAATCTAAAATCTAAAATCTAAAATTAAATTAGGGGCCGGAGAAAACGGCCGCTTCAATGTCCTGACGTGAGAGGGAGTATTTGAATGCTCGCTGAATGTCTTGGCCGTCGGCTCCAGCATCGATGTACCGGATGGTGAGTTGGTCGATATCGAGGGATAGTTCTGCTTTCCAGGTAGGTCGATCGATCTGCCAGCAGTGGAGTTCTCGCCGATCTTGCTGGCAGCCGCGGCTTTTTAGCCACTGCTCGATTTCCGGGAGTGGGTGGTTGTACAAAGGAGTGTCGGCGGAAGGAAGAGTCATGGGATTTTAGATTTTAGATTTTAGATTTTAGATTGGGGATTTCCGATTTTAGATTGGGGATGTCGGATTTGAGGCTTTAATTGCCGCGAATTAAGCCGATCGCGATCGCCAGTACCAAACATCCGATTAAGCTAGCTCCCATGATAAACAGAGCGAACATTTCTCCGGGGGAAAGAGGTCGATCCGTGGGATCTAGGTAAGCGGAGTTGTAAGTTTTTTTGCCCGATCCCGAAACCGGAGTATTGAAGCCTGGGGGTGGCCCAATCACGTTCAGGCGAGAATAGCCTATTTTGAGGTCGTAGGCGAGGCGACGTTCTGGGTTGCTGAGGGTGGCGTAGGCGTTGTTGAGCTGCTGAAATTGGGCGGTGGCGACTGCGGGCGGCAGCTCGGTGGTATCGGGATGGTAGAGTTTGCTCAGTTCCCGGTACGATCGCCGAATTTCGATCGGCGATGCGGAAGGATGCAGCCCTAACAAGCCGTAGTAACTAGAACCCAAGGGGGTTTTGCCGGGTATTTTCTGACTTTTGCTGTTTGCCGTTCCCTCGTTAGGAGTCACCTCAGCGCCTCTGGGCTTGTTGTTTATAATTTTTGATTATTTTAGAGCAGATTTGAGGGTAGCGCCACTGTCTGCGATGTCGATGGGTTGAGGGTGGGCGATCGGATCAAGGTACGATTGCCCACTTTAAACTATGAATTGGTCGAGCGCAAATTCTGCACATCCTCAACGCTAAGCCCGGTAACTTGGCTAATCATTGCATTATCTAGCTGTGAAAGTAATTGTCGGGCGATCTCGATCGCCTTTTCTCGCATTCCTTGTTCTATGCCTTGTTCTATGCCGTCCTGAACAGCCTTAATAATTGCTCCCTGTTGGTCATAAATAAACTGTTCTCTTCTGTCCAAATCTTCCACTTCCTCTCTGCTTAACTTGGCTTGATTCGCAATATTAAAAGCTTCATGTATTTCTGGTATGCTATCCATTGTTTCTGGAACTGATGTCATACTTCTCGCATTTTTCATAAAATACACCCATTTGTCTGCTAAAGTTTCAAGTTCCTCCTGTCCTTTGGTAAACTTTGGCAACTCTACAAACACTAAATCCAGATTGTTTTCGGGATAAATAAAGTTTTTATTTACTTCTTTGAACACAAATCTGGAAATAAATTCTGGGCTGTTAGGAAACATTTCAAAATCTGTAATTGTCAGAGCAATTACTGGCTTCAGCAATCGATAGCCTTGTGCTGCTTCCAATTGAAAAGCGTAAGTCTTCGCTGCATTGTACAAAACTCGTTTCCCAAAAGACTGGACGTTGAGCACTTGCATTTCAATAATTACTAAAGTGCCGTCGCTGAGTTTGGCTTTCACATCCAGATAAGTATCTTTTAAGCCTTCTAGTTTGGGTGGTAGATTCGGGTTGATGATTTCTAAGTCTTGAATTGTGGGATGACCTTCATAAATTAAGGCGTTGAGAAAGCTAATTAGAATCTCTTTGCTTTCTGATGAACCGAAGATTTTTTTGAAGGCGTAATCGGTTTTTGGGTTGATAAATATCATGGTTAAAAATTTGCCCGTAGGGTAGGAATTCAATCAGGACAGTAAATTATGCTCGTAGGAAGGGTTAAGAATCTCCCCGCAAATTCTGCACATCCTCAACGCTAAGGCCGGTAACTTGGGCGATCGTGGCATTATCTAGCTGTGAAAGTAATTGTCGGGCGATCGCCAGCTTTTCTTCTCGCTTTCCTTGTTCTCGTCCTTGTTCTATGCCTTGTTCTCGTCCTTGTTCTATGCCTTGTTCTATGCCTTGTTCTATGCCTTGTTCTATGCCTTGTTCTATTCCTTGTTCTATTCCTTGTTCTATTCCTTCCTGAACAGCCTTAAGAATTGCTCCTTGTTGGTCATAAATAAACTGTTCTCTTCTGTCCAAATCTTCCACTTCCTCTCTGCTTAACTTGGCTTGATTCGCAATATTAAAAGCTTCATGTATTTCTGGTATGCTATCCATTGTTTCTGGAACTGATGTCATACTTCTCGCATTTTTCATAAAATACACCCATTTGTCTGCTAAAGTTTCAAGTTCCTCCTGTCCTTTGGTAAACTTTGGCAACTCTACAAACACTAAATCCAGATTGTTTTCGGGATAAATAAAGTTTTTATTTACTTCTTTGAACACAAATCTGGAAATAAATTCTGGGCTGTTAGGAAACATTTCAAAATCTGTAATTGTCAGAGCAATTACTGGCTTCAGCAATCGATAGCCTTGTGCTGCTTCCAATTGAAAAGCGTAAGTCTTCGCTGCATTGTACAAAACTCGTTTCCCAAAAGACTGGACGTTGAGCACTTGCATTTCAATAATTACTAAAGTGCCGTCGCTGAGTTTGGCTTTCACATCCAGATAAGTATCTTTTAAGCCTTCTAGTTTGGGTGGTAGATTCGGGTTGATGATTTCTAAGTCTTGAATTGTGGGATGACCTTCATAAATTAAGGCGTTGAGAAAGCTAATTAGAATCTCTTTGCTTTCTGATGAACCGAAGATTTTTTTGAAGGCGTAATCGGTTTTCGGGTTGATAAATATCATAGTTGTCAGATTTAGCTTTAAGGTTATCGGTTTGATGGCGAAACAACGGGATTTGAGCTCGGTCAAACGGCTGATTTTGTTTCAGGTAATGGTTTGACATTTTCCGGCAAATGTGCATTGGCGATCGCCAGCACAGGCTCATCGTCGCTGTGTTCGTCATCAATGGGAATTTGGCAAGAAATCAGTTCTGTGACGATGCGATCGCCCAGAACATCTTCCCAATCTTGCAACTGTTCTCTGGCTTTGATCGGTGTATTGACAGCCACGTCTACGCCCATTTGCTGAAGGTTGAGGCTGTGAGCTGTCGATCGGCGGTTGACCCACTCCACCAGCCAAACGCTCAATCCGACTGCTGCCATCAAAGGCAAGACAATCCGATAATCGCGGGTTAATTCAAACATCAACAGGATGGCTGTCAGCGGTGCTCTGGCGCTGCCGGCGAGGACGGCGGCCATTCCCACCATTGCGTAGGCAGCAGGGCCGGCGACTCGATCGCTCATTGCCGGCAGCATTTCCAAAAAGAGGCCGTAAGCCGAACCCAGGGAAGCTCCCAAAAACATCGCCGGAGCGAAGATGCCGCCAACTAAACCGCTGCCGAGGCTAATTGCGGTCATCGCCAGTTTGACAAACAGCAGCAGCAGCAGCAAAGGCAAGGAAAATTTAACATCTTGGAGCATTGCTTGGACTGTTTCGTAGCCGACACCCAAAATTTGAGGCAATTGCAGGGCGACTAAGCCGACTCCGGCCCCGCCGATGATCGGGTGAAGCGGCCGGGGCAGTCGTCCGAGCCAAGCAAATCCTCGGACTTTTCCTTGAAAACAGCCCTCGGCTAATTGAATTGCTTCTGTGTAGGCTAGAGACACTCCGCTCGCTAAAAGTCCCAATCCCATGTACAGAGGCAGTTCTAGGGGGCTGCGGACATCGTAGATCGGCAAAGAAAAGGCCGGCTGAGCTCCCAAGCAGATTTGAGCGATGAGCGCCGAAACTACCGCCGAGAGCAAGACAACGCTGACTGACGAAGTGGCGAAGGTGCTGCCGAGCACGACTTCTAAGGCAAAGAAGACTCCGGCGATGGGAGAGTTAAACCCGGCGGATAAACCTGCTGCTGCTCCCGCGCCCAGGAGCAAGCGCTGCCGTTCTGGGGAGAGCTGTAAAACTTGAGCCAGCAGCATTCCGAAGTTGGCGCCGATTTCGACGCTGGGGGCTTCCGGGCCGAGGGAGGCGCCGGTGCCGAGGGAAACTGAGGCTGCCACCATTTTGGTGATGGGTTTGAGGGGGGAGAGTTCTTGCAGCCCGCGGGTGGCTGCAATTAAGGAAGACATATTGGGGCCAAAATCCCGAAACCGCCAGCGCATCAACCCGATGATGACTCCGCCGAGGGTGGGAATGCAGGCTAGCGTCCAAGAGCCTTTCGACGCGATCGCCCCCATGAAGTCTTCCAGCATCAGGCTGTGGATGAAGTGGATGAGGTAGTGAAAGGTGACGACGCCTGCACCCGTAACTCCCCCGATGACTAGGGAGAGGATGAGCAGGAGGGTTTCTGGACTGGGGTGCAGGCGGTTGAATAGCGGGCTTAGTCGGGAGGCTTGGGGAGTTGCTGCGGTTGGCCCGGGTGGCGGCAGATCCACAGGAGGGATGGCTCTCATTTAGCGGTTAATTCTTCGGTGAGAAGTTATATAATATTACAATTTATTTCTTATTTTCATTTTGAGTGATTTTAGGGGAATTGACAACTTATATTAAGGCGTATTTTAGGGTAAATTTTTTGGGCGGGCCGCTGGGGTGGAATGACTGATTCTGAGGAGCGGCGGATTTGGCGTGATTGTATGCTCAGTTACATTCAAACTTAGATATACTCTGGCGATAATCCTAATCAACTATATTTACCTTGTGGGTGGTTAGGCCGATCGCATCAGTGAACTAGCAATATCATAGAACTCAGTAAAAAACAACTTTCCAATTAAAGAATTGGCGATGGGAGATTTTACCTTACAAGCACAAATCTCAAACCACAAACCTCAAATCTCCAATTTTAAATTCCTTGGTCGCGCATACTATCATATCGGTTGTTGAGTGGGCGGGATTCTTGGTCTGGGTTTGGCGATCGACATTAGCGGATCGCCGATGGTGGCGACTTTCCAGGGTGGGGATTCGAGCTGGCGTGCTGCGATTAAAAAGGGTGCTCCTCGCTTTAGGCGATCGACCATTATTTTAGGTGGAATAAATGCCGATAAAAAAGGTTCGTTGACGCTGCCAATATATGCGTAAGCACCATTCTCTAGCCACCTTCCGGCAACGGTGTTTGTGTCATCTGGCGCTGCTGCTGACCAACTGTGGATCATGTGGATTGCTGCGGGAAATTGGAGTTTTGGTATGTCTTCAACTAAAGCGTCGCCGTTGCCCACTTGGAATGATTTTGGATAGCCTTTGGAATTCATTAATATTAAGTCAAATGTCCACGATTTTGAAGCTAAACTCCGCCACTTTTCCAGGCTAGATTCTGGTTTCTGCACTAATTCGACATTTAAACCTATGGTTTTTAGTCCGCTAGCTGCTTCCTCCATTTCATATTTTGCCCAATTTCCTTCCTTGGGGTAACTGTCATAAAGCATGGCTGTTTGGCTGTCTAGAAATATGGCAGACATGGCTTGATAGATCGATCGTACCTCGGAACCGTAAATCCAGCCAACAGCCGCCCAGCGTTCGCCGTTGGGGTGTCTTCCCAAACCGTCGGTAACGGCTAGTTGTTCGTCGGGTTTTTCAGGAGATTGATATTTGACTGCTAGTTGGCGTACAATGGTTATTGTGTCGATCTGGTCGGCGAGTTGAGAATAAAAAAATCCGGTTGATTCGACGGCTTTTGTAACTGCTAGTTGCAGAGTTTTCCACTGTGTGTTATTGAGGGTATCGTTGGGTTTTCCGAAGTTGCCTTCTAGAAATACTAAAGGTTGGCCGTGAGCGGCTGCTAAGGCAACTGCTGCTGAGCGTGCGGGGTCATTTTCTGATGTGATTACTACTCCTGGGGGTTCCCAGCCGAGTTGCTTCCATTTTGCTTTTAAGGTTTGAGTATCCGTGGCATTCCAGGCGGCTGCTGTGGCGTTCAGCATTAATTGCTGGAGTTTTTGATTTTTTTGCAGTTGCTGTTTGATGCTGGGCAAACGGACTATTTCTTCGGGTTTAAAGCGCTGCACAAACATGGGGGCATATTTTTTGTCTTCGATGAGAATAGGCCAGTTTCCTTTGAGATTCCATTTTTGGATGGCTGCTAAAAATGTGGCTTCGTCTGGTACTAAAACTACGCGGTTGACTGTTGGTATGTTGGATCGGAGGATGGCGGCTCGGAGGCCTGTTTGAATTGGCCAGGGTTCTTGTTTGGCTGAGGCGGGAAGTTGAAAGGGTTTTGTGAAAAGGCGATCGCACCCGACACCGATTATTGCTAAGCTTACAAGAAGTGCGATCGTCAGGAATTTAAATTTTAACTGTTTTTTCATAAGGGAAGGGGAAGGGGAAGGGCAGGGAAGCAAAACACTGGATTATAAATATGAGCAATTTTGTAAATATTTTTAGGGGCTGCAAGCGGATTTTCCGAAAAATACAACAGAGAAAGCTTGTAAGTGCGATCGGGCTGGCAACTTTTAGTATTATTGCCTTAGCAACTACAGGTTTAATAATTGTCGCAGTGAACCGTTCGTCAGTCAAGCATCAAGTCCGGCAATTGCTGACAGCGAGGGAATGTCAAGGTTGCAATCTTTCCGGGGCGAATTTGAGCGAAGTTTTTCTGGAAGGCGTCAATTTAGAAAAAGCCAACCTGAAAGATGCCAATTTGTGGAGCGCGCACTTGGTAAACGCTAACTTGAAACAGGCAAATTTGGCTGGGGTTTACCTGATAAGCAGCAATTTGGTAGGGGCGAATTTGGATGGAAGCAATCTAGAAAAGGCGTTTTTAGAGGATGCTTATTTGGGAGGAAGTAATTTGAAAACTGCTAACTTAAGAGGTGCTTTTATGAAAGGTATTTTTCTCGTTAACGCTGATTTGGAAGGGGCGAATTTGGAGGGTGCTAATCTGTGGATGGCTAATCTGGAAAGTGCTAATTTGAAGGGTGCTAATCTGAGAAATGCTTTGCTGTTGGATACTAATTTGGCAGGGGCGAATTTAAAGGGTGCGGTGATGCCTGATGGTAGGCGACATGAATGAAAGTCAGTTGATAGTTGTCAGTTGATAGTTGTCAGTTGATAGTTGTCAGTTGATAGTTGTCAGTTGTCATTAATCAGAGCAGAGGGCGATCGCACCTGCAACCTTCATTTCCTTTATTTGGTGAGGGAATGAAGAGGTGATGAGGTGCGATCGCTACTCTAATAGCTAGTGGCTATCGGGCTGATGGAGCAAATAAGGTCGTTGAGAGAGATGAGAGGTTAAAAATACAGAGTTTCGAGCATTAGCAACAACAAATTTTACCATCACGTCGGCTGCTTTCATCATCCATCTAACTCAACTTGATTTACATACGTTCTGCATATTTTTGAACAGCTTTTGGCGCGAAAGCAGCAACTAAAAAAGCAGTTGTAATGTATTTCCCCTCAGAATCTTTGCTAGTTATTGTTATTGCACCAAACACAATCGCTGCAATCAGCGCAATAAAACTCATGGCTCGCATTGTAGAGTATTTCCCATTATCTTCCTGGAATAATTCGGCAAGCTCTTTTCCATGTTCTGAAGAATTTGGTTGAGTCTCAACTATAGAAGAATGTGTCATTTGATTAACCTCATAAATATACATAGAAATGGTAAGTAACCATCGGGCAGGCAGAATGCCTACTTGTTGAATTTTTAGGTGGAAGTTCCCCCACGGAGGGGGCAACTTCTGTTTAGGCTATGGCGTTGAAATAAGACTCGGCGAACTCCGCGATGAGGTCGGCTTTGTCCAGTCGATTCACTATTTTTCGGGCGTTATAGAAATCGCGATCGGCGCCAACAATAAAATTACTCAAACCTACACCCGTAAAGCTACCATCGTGCATTCCCCGAACTATAATCATCGCAGCAATTTCAGGAAGAGCCGCTTTTTCAGGATTATCTACCAAATTAATTCCCAGTTTTTCACTCCAGCTTTCATAGTTGCGACGACCTGTAATTTGGACAAAACCTCTGCCTTTAAAGCGAGGGCCATCACCGGGTTCAGTATTTCCTAAATCTTCGCGACCTTCATAATCCGACCCATCAGCTAATTCCATCATGAACCGTCCCAAAAGGGATTCATGTTGGGCCGTTGCAAAAACATAGGCAATTTGCCCTAGATCGACAACTCCATCGTTGAGACATTGATTGAGAATAAGAGGCAAATTTTTCTGAGCAAAGGGGCGAATTTCGGATGGGCATGGAGCAACATCTAAAATACGATCGATGCTAGGGAATCCATCGGGCATATCCGAAGTCTTGGGTGTGCGACTAACTATGATTATTTCTTCTGGCTTCACTTTCAGCAACTCAGCCCAGGTATTGCGATCGACTTTTCCAGTAACTTGTAGTCCGCCGGGGACAAATTGGCTTTTATTAGCAGGGCGCATCCGTTGAAATTGTTCGACTGCTGCTTTTGTGACAGACCCAAAAAGTCCGTCAATTTTGGCATCTTTGGGTAATAATCCCCAATCTTTCAAGCGCCTTTGCAGGATTTCTACCTCGTCAATCAGGTGAGGGCTATCAATAATCCCGTCATTGATTTGTAACTCGACTTTTTTAATGGTCATATTCAGTTCTCCAAGTAGTAATGATGTTTGTAGTAAGCACTTCAGTCTTTGGTTGCAGGTTTGGGAAAAATGCGGACTAAAGTCCTCACTACAAACTTTTTTTATTCAGGGGCTTTACCGGACGCAATTTTAATTGCAAACGCAGTAAGTTTTTCTGCTATTTAGAAACTCGATGCAGCCACATTGTTGCAGTAGATTCGATCTGGCTGCTGTCCCAATTGTCATAAAAAGATAAAGCTTCACGCAAACTAAAGGCATTGGCAGTGGCGGATATCAATTTACGACTGTATATCTTGTTTTCGCCCTTGTTATCTGGTGAAAATGAGGAATTTTTCCGATAGCCTGAGTGGAACCATTCTCCGGCTGGGTCATTCACAAAAAAGTCACCGTTGTTGTTATAGCCGCGAATAACTAGAATGTGACCCGAATTCGTCCAAAAACCGTGCAATATACAGATATCGCCAGAATCGAGAGACCGAGTGATGTCTGAAAGACCCCCTTTCAATGTCAAATCATCTCTCAACCCCAAACCCTCTAACAATCTTTTGATGCCATCGGGAGAACCGTGATCGATTCCCAGCCTGTCGAAACGTTTTTTAACATCATCTTCGTACTGTGCGAAGGGGCCTAAATCTGCAACTTGAAAGTATTTCAGACACATTGCCGTACTTGTAGCACCGCAAGTGCGCCAAGGTTCAATTTCGTTATCCTCTTGACTGAAATACGGAACTTTATGATTGACAGCCATAATTTACCTCAAGGTAAGTGTTGTAAACGATTGATTTGGTCTCAGACCATTTGTTTGAGCTGATATTTATACAGTAGCGAGTTGTTATTGTACGGTCGATATAGATAACCTAAGTTGTTAAAGTTCAATCCAAAAACAAAAAAACTGAGGCAACCTCAGTTTAAATAAGTAAACCTCAGTAAACTTCAGGTTATACTCAAGATCCAATGAAAAATTTTTAACCTTATGAATTTTGAAGAAGGGCTGAAACTCGCAGATACGGTTGTATTTGCCAAAACAAACAGACACTTAAAAGATATAGAAGTAATAATTCTGAGGGGAGCTTGGCAAGGGCAGGAGTATCATAAGATTGCAGAGGCTTACGGATATGCTGCCGAATACCTGATGCAAGATGTTGGCCCCAAGTTATGGAAGCTGCTTTCGGAAGCTTTAGGGGAAAGAGTCAGTAAAAGAAACTTTCAAACGGCATTGGAAAGGCGATCGCACTTGGAGTCAGAGACACTCCCACAGCCAATTGCACCAGAAATAGCGGAACAATTGGTCAACATCGAGGATTTTGGCGATGTTTCAGGAGTTACAAGCACTCCCTTACGCCAAGATTGGGGTGAAGCGCCGGAAGTCTCAAATTTTTTCGGCCGCGCCGCAGAATTAAATACCCTCAGTCAATGGGTACTCCGCGATCGCTGTCGCTTGGTGGCGCTGTTGGGTATGGGAGGTATTGGTAAAACGGCTTTAACTGCTAAACTGGGAGAACAAATTCAGGGTGAATTTGAATATCTAATTTGGCGCAGTCTCCGTCATGCACCTCCCTTGCTGACAATCTTGACTGAGTTGAACTCATTTGCCAGCAGTTCCCCAGAAACGCAACTGCCAACTACTATAGGCGAGCAAATTTCTTCCCTAATCAAAAGTTTGCGCGATCGCCGTTGTTTGCTGATCCTAGATGATTGGGAAATGATTTTGCAAAGTGGAGATATCGCTGGGTATTACGGAGATGGTTATGAAGGGTACGGTCAACTATTGCAGCGAATCTCAGAAGAAAGGCATCAAAGCTGCTTGCTACTTTTATCGCGAGAAAAGCCTGTAGAGGTTGCATCTTTAGCAGGCGAAACCTTACCTGTACGTGCATTACAAGTTAAAGGCTTAAAACCAACAGATGCAAAAATGCTTTTGGCAGCCATTGGCTTTTCTGCCTCAGAAAACGGCTTAGATGAACTGATACAAATATACCGAGGTAATCCTGCTGCACTGAAAATTACTGCTACCACAATTCAAGAGTTGTTTAATGGAAATATTAGTCAATTTATCGGTCAGAGTTCCTTAGTTATTGGCGATATTTTTGGCAATTTACTTAACGAACATTTTCAGCGGTTATCAGATGTAGGAAAAGCTGTGATGTACTGGCTGGCAATTGAACAGCAGCCGATTTCCTTGAGCCAATTGAAAGCAAAATTATCAGCAGCCGTTTATAGTTCAGAATTACTAACAGTATTAGAATCCTTGGTAAGACGTTCCTTAATCGAAAAAGAGCTTTCCCCTTCTAGTGCTGAATCCAAATTCACTCTCGAACCTGTGATGATGAAATATGTTACTCAGAAACTTGTCGAACAAATCTGTCAAAATGTTCGAGAAGCAATGCAAGCGGAATCTCTCGAACACCTAGGTTTAATCGGAAGTCATGGTTTAGATGAAAACCCGGAAATAGACGGTGCTAAAACTACTCAGCAAAACCCGATGTTCAATATAATTAGAGAGCGTTTGAACTTGACACTGGGGAGTCCTTTTCAAAAGCCCCTAGAAGAACTTTTATTAAAATTGCGTAAATCTCCTTCTCAAGCTGGTAAATACGCTGAAAAAAATATTTTAAAACTGCTGGGAGAAACAGAAAGATGACTTCAAGTAGCTTAATTCATCCAGGGTTTTTGCTTCAAGGTCGCTATCAAGTGATCGATCGGATTGGCGGCGGTGGCTTTGGCGATATTTTTGAAGTAGATGATGGTGGTATTATCAAAGTATTAAAAGTTTTGAATTTGGATAACTTTAATAACCCAGATATTAAGCAAAAAGCCACCATTTTATTTCAGCGAGAAGCAGAGTTCTTAATGAGCAAAAGGCATCCCGGCATTCCTCGTGTAGAAACAGACGGATATTTTACTTGGCCTGAAGGTAGTAGCAAAGCCTTACCATGTCTGGTAATGGAAAAAATACCCGGTCAAAATTTACAAGAGTGGATGTTAGCAAGAGCCAATCAACCAATAACTACAGAAACAGCCATTGAGTGGTTAAATCAACTAACAAAAATTCTCAATTTACTGCACGATCAGCAGTATTTTCACCGAGATATTAAACCGTCCAATATCATGTTAAAGCCGGATGGAAAATTGGTATTAGTTGATTTTGGTGCGGTGCGAGAAGTAACAGAAACTTACTTGCGGCAACAAAAAGAAAATTATACTGGGACTGCGATTATTTCCGCTGGTTATACGCCAAGCGAACAAGCAGAGGGTCATGCAGTACCGCAATCTGATTTCTTTGCTTTAGGACGTACTTTTGTTTATTTACTGACAGGAAAAGTGCCGATCGATTTACCTAAAAATCCTGACAATGGTGAATTAATATGGCGAGATAAAGCAACGCAAGTTTCACCGGATCTGGCAAATTTGCTTGACCGAATGATGGCGATTTTTCCCGGAAAGCGACCGCAAATTTGCCAGGAAATATTGCAAATTTTGGCAGTGGTAAACTCGCGATCGCCCTTGGAAAGCGTGGCGCAACCATTGCCAGAAATTAAACAATCGATCGAACCCAGTAAAACGAATCCTATTTTTGATAGGATTCGTTTTAACTGGGTAGGCAAACTAGCTCTAGCTAGCTTTTTTTTGCTAGGCGGTTTGTGGACTTTCTCACCCCAGATAGTATTTTATCTTAACAAAGAAGGTTTGAGTAATTACAAAAATCAACGTTTAGATAATGCGGAATTATATTATAAAACAGCTCTATTATTTCAAGGGAATGATGGAAGAGTTAACTATAACTTAGGCGTAATTTATGAAGACAAACAAGAGTATGATAAGGCTCGCGCTGCATATCAAATTGCTATCACTGCAGGTGTTAATAAAGCTTTAAATAATTTGGCGCGGCTGGAAATTTTAGATAAACAATATGCGAAAGCTCTACCGCTGTTAGAAAAAGCTTTACCACTTGCCACAGATATTAAGACAACGTACACTATACACAAAAATTTAGGTTGGGCGCAGTTGGAGTTAGGGCGATATGAAGAGGCTAACAATAACCTGACGAAAGCGATTAATATTGCTAGCGATCGCTCTGTTGCTTACTGTTTGCAAGCTGTTCTTTTAGAACGTCAAGGCAATAAACAAGCATCTATATCTAATTGGAAAAAGTGCTATGATAAATTGCCATCTGAATTTCCTGAAGAACAGAGATGGGTGCTGCAAGAATTCAGCAAAAATTTTCAAAATTTAAAGTTATAGCGTATCCCCGATAGTCCGGCAGGGGTTTAAACCCCTGCCTCAAAGCACAAGTCCTCTAAAAGAGGACTAATGAAGATTTCCAAAGTTTATGAGATCGCTTCGCTATCGCGAACAATCAAAAATAATTTAGGTCATGAAAAATAATCATCCATCCAAGCTGACACCAATCAATCTCAAAGGCAAAACATTTACTTACTTTGCTATTTTTGGGCTGACGCCTTTAATCCCGATCGTCACAGCGTCAAGAGTTTATCCGATAATTAATGGATTGCATCCTCAAGTTTCAGGTATCGATCGACCGGAAATGCTAGCGATCGACTGTGAGGATTATACTGCCGATCCTCGCGGGCCTCTTGATGTCTTAATTCCTTATATTATCAGTCCCCGACGCACTTTATTGCTGAACGATCGACCGAAGTTGCGTTGGAACAAAGTTCCCGGTGTGGATACCTATACTGTGAGTTTAGTGAAGGGCGATCGCACAATTTGGGAAACAAAAGTTAATGGAAATGAGGTAGTGTATCCGGGAACACCACAACTGGAACCGGGATTTGTGTATTTACTGGTGGTAAAAGCTGAGAACGGCAGGACATCTGACGAGGAAAAACTGGGCGATCGAAGCTTCCGAATGCTACCAACGACCCAAACGCAACTGGTGAAAGGGGCGATCGAGCAAATTAACAGTCAAAAAATTGCCGAGAAAACCAAAGCTTTGCAACGTGCTTATTTTTACATCGGTTCGGATTTGAAATCTGAGGCGATCGAGATATTGGAAGCCTTGGTAGCAACGGGTTTTCAAGAAGCTGTTGCATATCGCAAACTAGGTGATCTATACTGGCAAGAAGGGGTGACATTGCTGGCTGAAAACCATTATCTAAAAGCACACGCATTAGCTAGTGCAGCCAAAGACATCGGGGAGCAAGCACAACTAGAAGAGGCTTTGGCGGAAATATATGTGGCGATCGGCGAGAAGCAAGAAGCTGTTCGCTGGTTGACGCAAGCAATCAACACTCACAAAGCTTTAGGAAATACGCTAAGAGTCAAGGAAATTGAAACACAGATTGCCAAACTCAAGGTAAGTTGGGCAAAACCGCAACGCTTTGCCGGAGGATTGGGGAATTAATTTATAGAAAATTTTGATTTTTTCCGGAGAACAGTTTTTAGAGTGAGTATGAAATTGGAAATCATGAGGTGAGAGGCAAGAACGAAAATGAGCGATGACAAATCTGCGATTCAGGTAGCTAATGAATTATTTCAGGAAGCTTACAAGGAGGTTGAAGCAAAAAACTATAGTGCTGCTTTACAACTTTGCCAAGCTGCTTTAGCTATTTATCAGAAAATTGGCGATCTAAGTGGTGTAGCATACACTCTAGCTACTATTACCGATATATGCAGGCTCTCCTTAGAGTCACTATTACCAGAATTAGAAGAGTCAAATTTACCAATATCTGGAGATTCAAACTTTCGGGGAGAGCCATCTCCACCGCCACCGCCTTTATCAAGATCTGGAGATTCAAACTTTCGGAGAGCGACACCGCAAGTGTCAGAGCCACCTCCAACGCCAACGCCCCGTCGTTCAATATCTGGAGATTCAAACTTTCGGAGAGCGGCACCGCAAGTGTCAGAGCCACCTCCAACGCCAACGCCCTCTCCTTAATGAAACAATCATTAAGCTGTTCGGGATTTAAATTGTATGTCAAAAAACAATAAAACTCTTGTGGGGAGTAGGGGTTGGGCGTCCCGCCCGCCCCGAATATGCAATTTAAATGCGCGACAGCTTACTCAAATACAGCCGTTTTCAGGTATGTGAGGTACAGAAAAACCCGGTTTCTTGAAGAAACCTGGTTTCTGGGGTGTAATTCATAAACTCAAAAGTGCTGTATTTGCAATTAGCCAATTTTAGGAGAAGTATTTGTATTCTTTAAAAACTAGATATAGCCCTTTTATATGTTTGTTAACTCGGTTCAGGTTGGCTTTTTATTGGTGACACTAAAATTATCAATAGGGCACTTGTCAGGATTACCGATAGTAACTAAATCGGAGGAATCTTGTATAATTAATTCTGATTTTCAACCAGATTTTTTTTATTTTACACAAAATTCAACTACTGGGGAACCTAAAACTGAAGTTGAAAAACTCTTTGAAACAGGGATGCAAAAATATGACCAAAGTCAGTATCAAGAAGCATTAGAGATTTACAAACAAGTTTTAGCAATTTACCAAAAGAATGGCGAGCGCCCAGGTATTGGCAAAGCTAGTTATGCAATTGGTGCTGTTTATATTCAACTAAATTTATATTCCCAAGCTCTCCCATTGTTACAAAAATCTTTAGTTATTCATCAGGAATTAAATGACCAAGTAAGAGTGGGAAAAAGTATGATTGCAATAGCTAACGCTTATTACCGACAAGGACAATATTACCAAGCTCTAGACTTTTATCAACGAGCTTTAGTAATTCATGAAGAAATTGGCGACAAGGTAAATATTGCACACTCTCTTAATGGAATAGGGGTAGTATATGAAGGTTTAGCGGAATATTCTCAGGCGCTTAATTTTTATCAGAAGAACCTTGCTATCAGTCAAGAAGATAACGATATATCGAGTAGTGGTCGCCTTTTAAATAATATTGGAGTAGTTTACAGTTATCTAGGACAAAATTCTCAAGCCTTGGTAGTTTTTCAGCAATCTTTAGCTGCTCGTAAAAAAGCGAACGATCGCTCCGGCGAAGCAATAACTCTTCTGAACCTTGGGACGGTTTATGAAAAACTCAAAGAATACTCAAAAGCTCTGAATTTATATGAAAAATCGTTATTGATTCAGAGGCAACTCAGCGAACGTGCAAGTATTGGTCGTACTTTAAATCATATAGGTTCTGTGTATTCCGAGCAAGGACAGTACGTTCAAGCATTAGAAGTGCTGAGAGAAGCATTATCAATTTCCCAAGAATTAGGAGAAAAGCCTTGGGTTGGGAGAACACTCTATCGAATTGGTAGTGTTTATCAAGGTTTAAATCAATTCGATCAAGCATTAGATTCTTACCAGCAAGCTTTAGCAATTATTACGGAAATTGGCGATCGCCAAACAGAACGCCTCATTCTTAGTAACATAGGGGAAGTATTGGCGAAACAAAATCAACCAGAAGTAGCGATAGCCTTTTATAAATTATCCGTTAATGTCACCGAATCAATTCGCAGCGATTTGCGCTCTCTCCCCCCCGAACAACAGCTTTCTTATACAACAACTGTCGCCGATACCTACCGCCTCCTCGCCGATTTATTACTGCAACAAGACCGAGTTTTAGAAGCACAACAAGTCCTCGATTTACTCAAAATTCAAGAAATCGAAGATTACCTGCATTCCGTGCGGGGAAACGAACAAACAGCACAAGGTATTCCCTTAACTCCTCAAGAACAGCAAATCCGAAACAGACACAATGAAATTTTAAATCGAGAAATTCAACTAGGCAGAAAGCTGGCTGAATTAGAAAAAATTACTCCAGCTAATCGCACATCCCAGCAGCAACAAGAAATTGCCAATCTCAGGCAAATGCAGCAGGAAATGCGCGGCACATTCAATGAATTTATTAACTCCCCTGAAATTGTTGCCATTATCCAACAACTCAGCCCTAGAGTACAAACTGTGAATCTAGCTCAACTTAATATGATGCGGGGAGACGTATTGCAGCGGTTAGAAAAAAAAGCCGTATTGATTCAGCCTTTAATTTTAGAAGACCGTTTAGAATTGGTAATAACAACTGCTGACTCTCCCCCATTTCGACGTACTGTAGCAGTTAAAAAACAAGAACTCAATCAAGCAATTCTGGAATTTCGCATGGCTTTGGAAGATCCTAACTCCGATGCCACAATCCCAGCCAATAAACTTTATAATTGGTTAATCAAACCCCTAGAAGACGATCTGACTGAAGCACAAGCTAAAAGCATTATTTATGCTCCTGACGGACAGTTGCGCTACATTCCCCTAGCAGCTTTATACGATGGTAAACAATGGTTAGGACAGCGGTTTGTCATTAATAATATTACTGCTATGAGCCTGACAAAATTCACTGAAGAAATTGCTGCTAAACCTCGCATTTTAGCTGGTGCTTTTGCTACGGGTCGTCATAATTTTGAACGGGGGTCTACTCGATTTGGTTTTTCTGGTTTGGAATTTGCGGGGCTAGAAGTGGAAAATTTAGCTGCGATGATGCCAGGAACTACAAAATTAATCGATCGGGAATTCAATCGTGCCACAATGATTCCGCGTTTGCCAGATTATACAATTATACATTTGGCAACTCATGCTATGTTTGTTACCGGACAACCGGAAGATTCGTTTATTTTGCTAGGTGATGGGGGTCTAATTACCCTGCCCGATATTCAAACTTTAAATCTGCTGAATGTAGACTTGGTAGTATTGAGTGCTTGCGAGACGGGGAAAGGTGGTAAACTAGGTAATGGAGAAGAAATTTTAGGTTTTGGCTACCAGATACAGGAAACAGGAGCAAAAGCTGCGATCGCATCTTTATGGAAAGTAGATGATGGCGGCACTCAAGCGTTGATGACAGCTTTTTATACGGCGTTGCTGTCGGGAAATAAAAAGGCAGAAGCTTTGCAAAAAGCTCAAATTGCGTTAATTACAGGTGATGATTCAGTGTTCGGTCGATCGGCCAATTTATCAATTTTAGCTCAAACTCGCAGCGGTTTGAAACCGTCAGTGGCCAGTCGTTTGCATCATCCATACTACTGGGCACCGTTTATTCTAATTGGTAATGGTCTTTAGATAGTTGACTCTTGACTGTTGACTGTTGACAGCGAGGTTTTTAGATCGAACTGTTAATAGATTCCGGGAATTAGTTTTTTGACTTTTTGGCGGTACTCTGAATAGTCTGGATATTTTTTGGTTAACCAGGTTTCTTCTCGGTTGGCTTTGATCTCGAAAAGTATTATTAATAGTGCGCTGACTATTAAGTGGGATATGCTCATTTGAAAAAGTGTCCAGCCGAGGGCTGCTAAAATTAAGCCACTGTATAATGGGTGCCGCACAATTCCGTAAATGCCTGTTTGGACTAATTCTCCGTCTTCTCTGGGATATGGTAAAGGTGTGAGGTTTTTTCCTAAGTCTATCAATGCTTTGATGATGAAAATTAATCCGGTTAAGCCGAGAATACTGGCCATAAACCAGATAATATAAAGTAATTGGGTTGATTGAATTTTTAATCCTGGCAGTTGATAAACTGGCAAGAGTGTAAATGCTGTGAGCAATCCTCCTTGCAGCAAAACTAAATATTCGCCGCGGCTGTTGTTGCGCCAGCCTTCGCGCGTGAAACCCCAGTCAGTTAATATTTTCATAATTGAAGGAAGAAGGAAGTTCGGCAACGGATTTTGTAACGGATGTAACGGATACAAGAAAGAGGGATGGAAGGAAGAAGGAAGAGGGAAGAGGGAAGAAAGAAGAGGGAAGAAGGAAATTAACTGTTGTTTCTACTCGTTATTAGGCTCGGCTTGGTAATGCCTAAACGTCGGCTCTGCCTCCAATTTTATTTTCGGAAGCGATGCATCATTTTAGTCCATAAGTGAGGCAGAGCCTCTGGACATCGGTTCCCAGGCCGAGCCTGGGAACCAGCTAAAAACCAAACCAACAGTCAACAGTCAACAGTCAACAATTAACAAATTTATTCTCGCCAAGGACGTGTCATTAATTCTAGTTGGTTGACTTCATCTTGGCTCAAATTCCAGCCTAAAGCGCCTGCATTTTCCTGGGCTTGTTTGGCGGTTTTCGCGCCGGGAATGGGGATGACTCCGTTTTGGCATATCAACCAGTTTAGGGCAACTTGGGCGGGAGTTCGATCGCGCTTTCTGCCCATTTTTCGCAGGGTAGACATGACTAATTCAATTTTTTCGAGGCCAGTTTTGCTGAAGCGGGAGTCCATTTTGCGGGCTCCCGTAGGTGGTTCTTGGGCTGTGTATTTGTCGGTGAGCAATCCTTGGGCTAAGGGACTGTAAGCTAAAATTGTGACTCCCAATTCGCGGGCTGCACTCACAATCCCTTGTTTTTCTACTTGCCGCGACAGCAAGGAGTACCGGACTTGATTTGTTGCTAGGGGAACGCCTCTGGCTGCTAGTATTTTGTGGGCTTGGCGCATCTGTTCTACTGAATAGTTGCTGACTCCTAGTGCTTGAATTCTGCCTTGTTTGACTTCATCTGCTAAGGCGTTCATCAAGGTTTCTTGACTGAGTAAAAAAGTGAATGGCCAGTGCACTTGGTAGAGGGCTATTTGTTCTACTTGCAAGCGTTTTAAGCTGGCACTCAAAGCGTCGGAAACTGATTTTCCTGTGATCCGCCAAGGTACGGGGCCGAATTTGGTGGCTATTTGCACGGGTTGGGTGGTTTTTTTGATAAACTGCCCTAGTAATTCTTCTGACAAGCCGTTACCGTAGACTTCGGCTGTGTCAAAAAAGTTGACTCCGTTGTCAAGGGATGTTTTGAATGCTGCTTCGACTTCGGCGGCGCCGTAGTTGCTGCCGTAGTTCCAAAATAGTTTGTCGCCCCAAGCCCAAGTTCCGACGCACAGGGGAATGACGGCTGGGCCATTTTTTCCTAGGGTAATGGTTGTCACGGTTGGTAAATCCACAATTCTTTATTGTCTATTATTTTTATATGAATAATCGCGATCGAGCTTCTAGCCGGGGGAGGAAAGGCGGCTGGTGGCGATATCTCAGTTACTATAAGTGCAAATGATGTGTTTATTTGAGTAGTTATGTCGATCGACCGTTTACCAGATTCAAGATTAACAGATTCCGCGACTCCTGCCATCAAGAGAGTTACCCTCCTGACTATGTTCCGGTTGGGTTTGTTTCAGATGGGATTGGGCATGATGTCGATTTTGACCCTGGGGGTGCTCAATCGCGTGATGATTAAGGAGTTGGCGATTCCGGCTACTGTGGTGGCTGGTACGCTGGCTATGCACCAGTTTGTGGCGCCGGCTAGGGTGTGGTTTGGGCAAATGTCTGATGCTAAGCCTTTGTTTGGCCATCACCGCACAGGTTATGTGTGGATGGGGGGGGTTCTGTTTGTGATTTCTGCTTTTTTGGCGGTACAGGTGATGTGGCGCTTAGGCAGCAGTTTGGAGGCTGTGGGGTGGACTACTCCTACTTACGGTTGGGTGGGTTTGTTGGGTTTGATTTTTGCGCTTTACGGCATTGCTATTTGTTCGAGTTCGACTCCTTTTGCTGCTTTGTTGGTGGATGTTTCGGATGAGGAAGATCGATCGAAGTTGGTGGGTGTGGTGTGGTCGATGCTGATGGTTGGTATTATTATCGGGGCGATTGTTAGCAGCGGTTTGCTGAAGCAAATTGATGGGGATGTGCCACGGGAAGTTTTGCAGGCTTCGATTAACGGTTTGTTTGTGAAGGTGCCGGCGCTGGTTTTGCTGTTGGTGGGGATTGCAACTTTTGGGGTTGAGAAAAAGTATTCGCGCTACGGGGTGCGATCGTCCGCAGTGAATCGAGAAGATAAAATTACTCTGGGAAGTGCGCTGCGAATTTTGACGGCTAGCCGCCAAACTGGTTTGTTTTTTACTTTCCTGCTGATTATGACAATTTGCTTGTTTATGCAGGATGCGGTTTTGGAACCTTACGGCGGGGAAATTTTTAAAATGTCGATTTCGGAAACTACGCGATTGAATGCTATTTACGGTACTGGTACTCTAATCGGTTTGGCTACAACTGGTTTTTTAATTGTGCCGCGCATTGGCAAACAAAATACGATTAGGTTGGGCTGTTTGTCTGTGGCGACTTGTTTTGGTTTAATTATTTTATCTGGATTTACTGGTAATCCAATTGTGTTTAAGTCGGCTTTAATGTTTTTTGGTTTTGCTTCGGGAATTACGACGACTGGTGCGCTGAGTTTGATGTTGGATTTGACTGCTGCAGAAACTGCTGGGACTTTTATTGGCGCTTGGGGTTTGTCGCAGGCGATGGCGCGGGGTGTGGCGACGATTAGTGGCGGTGCTATTTTGGATTTGGGCAGGAGTTTGTTTGGGGTGCCGATGTTGGCTTACGGGTTGGTGTTTGCTGTGCCGGCGGTGGGTATGATTCTGGCTGTTTGGCTGTTGGGTAGGGTGGATGTTGGGGAGTTTCAGGATAATGCTAAAAGTGCGATCGCCACTATTCTGGAAAATGAATTAGACTAAGGTTTGTAGTGAGAACTTTAGTCCTCATTCTCTTGTTAATCAAGGGCTTCAGTCCTTAATACAAAAAAACAGCAAATGAAAGATTTTTGGGATTCAATTTTAAGTTTTTCTCAGACTACTCTCAAGACAGTCGGCCAGCAGTTTTTGAAAGATTTTGGTTCTGCACAAGCAGATGAGAAGGATGATGGGAGTTTGGTTACGCAGTCTGATAATTGGGCGGATGCGGAGATTAGAAGTGCGATATCATCTGCTTTTCCCACTCACGGAATTTTGAGCGAGGAAGGAGAACACGTTTTCCCAGATAATGAATGGTGTTGGGTTGTCGATCCTCTGGATGCTACGACTAATTTTGCTAGGGGAATTCCGATTTGGGGGATTTCTTTGGGTTTATTGTATCGCGGAACTCCGGTTTTTGGCTGCGTGCATTTGCCGCCGGTGAATCAGTTTTTTCACGGTTTTTATGCAGGGGATTTGGCGGGCGACAATGTATTGGCAAATATGCCTCAAGGTGCGTTTTTGAACAATCGGCCGATTTGTCCCACTGCTGATAAAATGAGCGGGAATCATATTTTTAATTTGTGTTCCAGAAGTGTGGGAATCGGGCCTCATCTTCCGAGTAAAATTCGGATGTTGGGTATGGCTAGTTACAATTTTTTGACTGTGGCTTCGGGTGTGGCTATGGGAGGGGTGGAAGCGACTCCGAAAATTTGGGATATTGCCGGGAGTTGGGTAATTGTGAAGGCTGCTGGTGCGGTTTGGCTACCGCTGGAATCTCAGGGGATTTTTCCGCTGGAAGTGGGGAAGAATTACGGCAGGATTTCTTATCCGACTTTGGTGATGAATCGGCAGGAGTTGGTGTCGGTGTTTTTGCCGTTTGTGGAGGCTTGGAAGAAGAAAAAAATGGGGTAATTTAGGTGAATCGAAGCTATCCCGTAGGAAATCGAACAATTATTAAATAAAACTGCAGGGCAGGCGTGACGGAGGAGTCTCCCACGCCTGCCGTGCTGTTTGGAAGAAATATACCGACCGATGACCGATGGTTTAAGTATGTCTACTCTTGTCTATTTCTGCCAATCTGCGATCGGGTGGTTTTGTTTTACGTCGATCGGGTGATGCGGTGCTGGTACAATTTGTGGTAAGTTTTCCAGTAGCTATTATCTCTATGGAATAAAATTATACCCGTTTTCAAGTAGAGGCACAAGGGTAAATAGATTTACTGCGGTGTGGAAAAAAGTAGATGAGTGGTATATTGGCTATGTCGAAGACTTAGCCTGGGGGAAGATACAAGAATAAACCTGGGAAGAAACTCAGAAAATTATGCGGTTGGCGATCGCACTTGATGCAGCCAGCAAAATAACAGATACTAGGATTAGGGACACAACATTGCTGTGTCCCTACTGCAAAATGAATTTATTGCCTCATGCGATTAATTTCGACAGCACATTAGACAACTTAGCACCGAGATTCTCAACAGCGTCCTGCTGTTTGGGATCTTTCATCGTACCGTCAGCATTAAATGCTTCAAAAGCTTGGGGAATTGCTTTCTGATCCGGGAGTACCAATACGTTAATATTCCCCAGGATCGATCGCAAATGCACCAATCCCCGCAAACCGCCCATTCCGCCTGGGGAAGCACTCATAATTACCGCTACTTTGCCAGTAAATGCCACCAATCCCGGTTCACCCGGTGCTGGGCGCGATACCCAATCGATTGCATTTTTCAACACAGGCGTAATTGAACTGTTATACTCAGGAGAAGCTATCAAAAACCCATCATGCGCTACCATCAATTCCTTCAATTTGCGGGCATTTTCTGGCATTCCCTCTTTTGCTTCCAAATCTTCGTCAAATAGCGGCATTGGCAAATCGCGCAAATCTACATAAGTAACTTCTGCGCCCGCCGCCGTAGCCCCTGCCGCCGCAACTTTTACCAGCAGTTTGTTGTAGGATGCTTCGCGGGTACTCCCGGCAAATGCGAGTATTTTTGGTCTATTGTTCACGGTATTTCCTGATATTTTGACAAGATAATCTTGACATTTCCAATACAAATTTTAGCAAAGGAAGGCGATCGCTGTCTCTTTCCTTAATATATATTAGTTAAATAAATAGTCACCAATAAAAAACCGGGCAGGCGTGACTGAGGACTCTCCCACACCGGGCGCGCGGTTTGTAGTAAATATAACCGACGGATGACCGATATGTAAAGTGTGCCTTGGTGCATCGAGTTTCTGCAATCTGCGATCGGGTGATGCGGTGGGGTAAAGTTTATATTAAGTCCGATGGTCGATCGCGCAATCTTTGGGTAACATTCAACTTAAGAAACACCAAAATAATTTTTGAGAAAACACAAAACAGCATTACAAAAAGGCTGGTATCGCCCTTGTGCATTCATTTGTTGACAAACTTGAGCTAATAATTCTGCCTCTTCCTGTGTTATTCCTTCCAGTGCTTCAAATGCTTGCTTTCGTCCCTGTGTTAAGTCATAATGATTGAGTCCCAAAACTTTAATGGTTGTTTGAGCATCTTTTTGATGAGCTAAATTATTTGCAGTTGGCAGTATCTGACCAGTGTTAGAGTAATTAAAAAATTCTTCACAGTTGGCTTGTAGTGGCGAAACCGCGATCGCAAGATCCCCCTTCTTATTGCCACAATACTCTGGCCAACGATACCCTGGCTTATTTGTATCTCGGCCACAAGAAGCTAGCATATTTGTGTACTCAACAGATAATTCTGCATCAGTCTTGCTCTGAGGGTCTAGATGTTCAATATGGCTATTACTTTGGTCAACACTCTTACAGCAGTAGCAGCAAATATAGCCTTGTTCACTTAGCAAAGAAATGTGTACCGCGGCTCTCTGAGGGTTTTGAAGATGTTCGTAATGATAGTTGCCGGCAGGCTTCTGTATAGCCTTCCATTCGGAAAAAAATTGAGGTTCTTGCCCCTTTTGAATATATTTCATTTATTGAGAATTTCCTTGCGTTGAATTAGCCAATCTGCTCTCACAAATTCAGGATCTTCTTCTCCCATTTGGTCTGCTAAATCTTGGCGAAATTGCCGTGCCTTTCCGAGTTCGCCCTTGTCTATCAAGCGAAACAATTCACGTAAATCTTCCTTAATTTCCTGCGGACGTTCGGGAGTTGCCATAAGCGTTTCTAGAATCCGATTGCTATCTTTCCCAAAGGAGGGTACTCGATCGATCGCAATTCCTTCAGATGTTGACCTCAAAAGATGAACCCATTTGATATCGCTGATTACCTGTGGCGAATGAGTCGTAATTATAAACTGGCAATTTGGGAAGGTTTTTTTCAGATTCGGAATAATCGCCCGTTGCCATTTTGGGTGCAAGTGGAACTCAATCTCGTCAATCAAAACAACGCCGGAACCCTCAAGGGGATTGCAATCTGGATTCGGATTTGCGATCGCCAAACGCCTTGCTAAATCTCCTGCTAGTGCTAACAAGCATTTTTCACCATCGGATAGTTGATTGACGATCAGTTCATCGCCTTGTTTGTCTGCAGTCATTCGCAAAGGCGATCGCCTAACCCGTAAATTTGAAAAGCCGTCTAGTAAGTTAGCGATCGCATATCGGACTGCTTCTAGTTCGCGATCGCGATACTCATTAGTATTATTTAGTCGTAATTCGTTTTCTAAATCTTCCCGATCTCTAAACCATTCAAAAAAGCGCCTAAAATCGATCTGCCCTCCCGTGAGAACCTCGTCATAAACAGTTATCTGCTCAAAGGAATGTTTCGTCCTAATCTTCAAAGGAATATCAAGTACGGCACGGTTAGTGGGGTAGTAAACAGCCAGAGGCAATGCTGCGTAAGAATTAGCATCTAACTGACTGTGTATGCGATCGACAACTCTTTTTAAGTCCCCAAGATTGCTGCTAGTATCCTTGCTTCGCCCTTTACTGACCTTGGTTAAAGACCATACCACTTCCCAGTCATTGATTGAAATTGTAATTTCGTTGTGAGTTTCTTTCCATCCTTTTTTGATATCATCTTCGTTGAAAGAACGTCCATTACTATTGGGAGTTTGAATTCGCTTGGTCAGCCAGGAGAGAAGAATAGCCAAACACTCAAGTATGCTGGATTTTCCCACACCGTTGATACCGATGAACACAGTCGGCTCATCGGTATCAAACTCCAGGGTCAAATCGCTGATGCCTCGGAATGAGTTCATTTTTAGACGCTTGACTTTCACGATTTGGTTCTCCCTCTGGCTTAGTGGGTTATATTTTTGAGATCATATCAAATCAATGCTTCCAAATAAAGTCAGCAATGGGTCTATCTGCGGACAAAGGAAGATTTTCACTGGAATTAAATAAGACCGATCGCACTTTTACATTCCCGACTCCCAAACGCCTCTCGACGCGACTGGGAATGCCGTAACCGTAAATAATGTGTCCTTTCCCCGCCAACACCACAACTTGATAGTCGGGGTTTGCTTTGACAAATTCAGCTATTTTTTCCGCCATAGTTTCGTCCCACAAAACTTGGGCTTGCAAGAATCTTTCAAAAGCCGTACTATTTCCCTGTGCGGCCTTTTGGTGTTGCTGGTAAACTTCTAGCAGCAGTTGCCGATATTCGGCGTTGTCGGTGCGAATTTCGGATATTGGCGGAATGTGCTTTTTTTCCTCGGCTGTGAGGCTTTCTAAACCTTGACTGGCAACTTTTCTCGTTACTTCGGATGGTGTATTTAAGGCGAGGACAGGTAGTTGATTTTCTTGGGCAAACCGCAAAATGGGGGCGTAAGATTCCCAGGGAAAACGCCATCGGCGATCGTACTCTGTTTGCTCGACTAATTGCTCCTCAGTCAGTTTACCTGCTAAGTAGTTGTCGATCGCACTTTGAAAGGGACGCTGAAACATTTCCATCGCGATCGCAATTTTCCGATTTTGCCGCTGCATTTCTCGGATAATCTTTAGTTGAGCTTGGTGGTCTTCTGCGCTATCGTGGGTTTCTCCCAGATACACGACTTTTGCCTTTACCAACTGTTGCAGAATCTCTTGGTTAGTGTAAGTTTGCCCAGGTTGAGGGTTCGCCGTCGTTTGCGCTGTCACTGCACTGCTGCACAGTAGAAAGATACTCAGCGATAAGGCGCACAGTTTGATGAGTTTGGTTGTTTTCATACAAATATTATGCCGTTTCTCGCAGCAGCAAGCACAGCCGAACTCTACTATCTAGCTGAGCAGCTAGAAAGCTCAATGCTTTATTTAACTTCATAATCATCCGCCGTTACTTCTAAAAATGTAAAGTTTAGTTGCAGGTACTTGCACTTCTAAAAGAAGGTGATAAATTAATAATATGAAGCGAACAAAAAGCTTCTCCGACAGATACCAAATCTAGATACCGCAGCGAAGTTCACAATAGAATCTAAGGAGTAAAACGCTGTCTAATCTCACATCTGTCTCATCAAAAAACAATAGCAGCACCCACCAACAAAGCTGATACTTCCTCAAATAATTAGAGGGGAGCAATGCAACTGAATCCGAGGATTATTGCAACTCCGCATCGAAGTTTAAAAAAGAGGAAATCACTCGGTACATATGGCTGGGTGCTGTTGTTGTTAAAAGAAATTTTCCGTTTGTGATGTTTTTTGCAGTAGAGGCACAGCCTCTAGATATGCGTTACCGGGCAGAGCCTGGTAACGAGCATAAAAGGAGAAAAACTAGAAAATTACTGGAAAATTGTCTCGTCTTCCTTTCTCCACGCGGGATCGACGATACAAATAAATATTAGCGGCTCTGTGCCACAGTTGTAAATAAACTGCTTGGCGTTTGGCGGAATGTAAACAGCATCTCCGGCTTCCACGAATTGATTTTCGTCGTCGATGTGCATTTCTCCAACGCCGCTGAGGATGTAGTAAACTTCTGAAGTTGTCAGGGAGTGCAGCACAGAAGTTTGTCCCGCTGGCAAAGCGGCGTGGGCTAAACTGTAGCGCAAATCCACAGCTTGTTTGTCTGGATGCAGTAATTCTCGCAGTTGAGTACCGTCGCCAGCAATAAACTCGTCGCAGGCATTTAGCTTTTGAATTAGCATTTTTTCCACACTCCTGAAAATCTCTTTACCACAACTTAAGTTTAATTGAAAGAGCCAGAGATGTTAAGAAATATGTCAAGCGGCGGCCGGATTTTTTAACCGTAAGTTCCCGAATGCGATCGATAATCAGGACAGTCGATCGCATCTTCAGATAAAGCTATTGTAGGCTGAACGGGACACTTGAGATGGTAGTCGCCGGTAAAAAATACGCAGTTAGCACAAGGGATTTGGTGCATACGCTGAGCTCGACGCAGGGAGTCGGAAACAGTACGCCCGACACTCAAACACAGCAAAAAAACTAAGCCCCAAGCGGAGACAAAACACAGCGGGACTAAAACAGGCTGTATTGCCTTAAACAAAAAGTAAAGCATAGCAAGAAAATTTAGCGTTAGAAGCCACACATACATTACAGTAGTGGAATTGCCGATCGAGCGACCAAAAAGTTGAGAATCCTTTACAGCTCTATCGAGAAACCGGACAATTATGGCATGATAAGGAACAGTCCTTAAATAAAATTAGAGGAAATCAGTTATGACTCTGCGATTAGGCGATACAGTTCCCAACTTTACCCAAGCTTCGTCTGAAGGGGAAATCAATTTCTACGACTGGGCTGGGGATAGCTGGGTCGTGTTGTTTTCCCACCCGAAAGACTATACTCCAGTGTGCACCACAGAACTCGGTGCAGTGGCCCGTCTAAAGTCTGAATTTGAAAAGCGGGGCGTCAAAACCATTGCCCTCAGCGTCGATGATGTGGATTCTCACATGGGCTGGATTAAAGATATTGAGGAAACTCAAAATGTCACCCTCAATTATCCGATTTTAGCAGATGGCGATCGTAAAGTCTCCGACATTTACGACATGATCCATCCTAACTCGCTAAACAACTTAACAATCCGCACAGTTTTTGTGATTGACCCGGAAAAGAAATTGCGTTTGAGCATTACTTATCCGGCTAGCACTGGTCGGAATTTTAATGAAATTTTGCGCGTAATTGATTCCTTGCAACTTACGGACAAATACAGCGTTGCGACTCCAGTTGATTGGAAAGATGGCGACGATTGCGTAATCGTACCTTCGATTACCGACCCGAAAGAGTTGGAAGAGAAATTTCCTAAAGGTTATACGCCGATTAAGCCTTATTTGCGGATGACTCCTCAGCCGAATAAATAGGTTTAATTGACAAACCGGTTCGCAGCATAGGACTTTAATCCTTCCAGGTTCGTAGTGAGGACTTTAGTCCTTCCAGATTTTTGAGGACTGAACTCCTCACTACCAACCAATAAATTTTGCAATCTTGTCAGAACAATTTAGATTTGAGGAAATGCCAAATGCTGTCATCTCCCATCCTATTGCGAATGTTGCCAGAATTGCAAATGACAGAGGACGAGTTTTTCGACTTCTGTCAAATGAATCGCAACTTGCGAATTGAACGCAACCAGCGAGGAGAAATACTATTGTTGACTCTTGTTGGCGGAATCAGCAGCAACCGCAATGCTATTTTAACTGGAGAATTGGGCATTTGGACAGAGGAAGACGGAACTGGCGTTGGCTTTGCTTCTTGTACGGGATTTACTTTATCGATCGGCTCAGTGCGATCGCCTGACGCTTCTTGGATTAAACTAGAAAGGTGGAATGCTTTATCAAAAGCACAGCAAGAAAAGTTTGCCCCGATTTGCCCTGACTTTGTAGTTGAACTCAGACCGGATTTTGAGGACTTAGAGCCGCTACAAGAAAAAATGCAAGAATATATGAGAGAACCAAAAGTGCGGCTGGGTTGGCTTATAGACCGCAAAAATCGCAGAGTTTACATTTACCGTCCCGGTTGGCCAGAGGAATGTTTGGAAAATCCCGCGACAGTCAGCGGCGACCCCGTTTTGCCTGGATTCGTACTCAATATGAGCAAGATTTGGTAAGGCGAAATCGCAGGTATAAAATCACAGGAAATGACCAGTTTTTAAGAAGCTGGAGCATTGTTTCGCAACGATGGGTGCTACCAAGAGTCCGGTATGGGAAACAGGCAAAATAATATGTTTTGGAACACCCGTACAGCGAGTTTCTTCGACTGCAATTAGACTATCGTTAGGACGAGGCAAGCGCAACAACCAACCAGTACCGATATCCAAATTACCAGCAACGATTCCCACATCTCTATTGGGTGGCGGTAATATTCGATCGAACAATCCTGTCATGAGGCTGCGTCCTAAGATAAATCTTCCCCAAAATTTGCGACTCAATCTGCAAGCAAAGCTACTACCCTGATGGGGAGTACCTAATGTAACAATTCTTCCCGGACGTTGCTGCGGAAAGTTGTCAAACAATAGGTAAATTAATAGCCCACCTAAACTATGACCGACAAAGTGGATAGTATCAGCTTTTTCTGCTGCTAATAATTTTTGGAGAGACGTAACATTTTGCTTTAATGAATTTCCCCAAGCAGCATGGGAAAATTGTTTAACTCGATAGCCGTATTTTTGCAAACGGTAGTGCAATAATAACATTTCTGCACCGCGAAGTCCAACACCGTTAACTAAAATGACAGTTTCCATGACACCTTACTAATTTGTATAGCCTCTCAACTTTGAGTTGAGCTAGCTGCCTCTGAGATATCTTGAGATTCTACCTTCTTTCTTGCCTAATTAGACGTATAATGTTTGTCTGTTCGCGATACTCTATAAATATAGCAGGCAAAAATCAAAAAAATATGGATATTAAAAACGGCTTTGTAGGCACAATCGGCAACACACCACTAATTCGCTTAAACAGCTTCAGCGATGAAACTGGCTGCGAAATTCTCGGTAAAGCAGAGTTTCTCAATCCCGGCGGTTCCGTTAAAGATAGGGCTGCTTTATACATCATCAAAGACGCAGAAGAAAAAGGCTTGCTGAAACCGGGCGGCACTGTTGTTGAAGGCACTGCGGGCAATACAGGCATCGGTTTGGCACACATTTGCAACGCGAAAGGTTACAAATGTTTGATTGTGATTCCAGATAACCAATCTCAAGAAAAAATCGATGCTTTGAAAACCTTGGGCGCTGAAGTTCGGACTGTTCCCGCTGTTCCTTACAAAGACCCGAATAATTATGTCAAATTGTCGGGAAGATTGGCGGCAGAAATGGAGAATGCAGTCTGGGCAAATCAGTTTGACAATTTAGCCAATCGCCGATCTCATTACGAGACAACTGGCCCGGAAATTTGGGAACAAACAAACGGGAAAATTGATGCTTGGGTAACAGCTACTGGTACTGGCGGGACTTTTGCTGGGGTAGGAATGTTTTTGAAAGAAAAAAATCCTGCTGTGAGAATTGTCTTGGCAGACCCGATGGGCAGCGGGCTTTACAGTTATTTCAAAACTGGGGAAATTAAGACTGAAGGTAGTTCGATTACTGAGGGAATTGGCACGACTCGCGTGACTGCAAATATGGAGAATGCCCCGGTAGATGACGCCATCCAAATTGACGATACTGAAGCTGTCCGGGTGATTTACCAGCTGCTGAGGAAAGAAGGGCTGTTTATGGGCGGTTCTGTGGGGATTAATGTGGGGGCGGCTGTGGCTTTGGCGAAGCAAATGGGGCCTGGACATACGATTGTTACGGTACTCTGTGATGGCGGGGCTCGGTATCAGTCGCGTTTGTTCGATCGACAATGGTTGGCTTCCAAAGGTTTGTCACCAGATTAACCGTAGTAGGGACAAAGGCTTTCGCCCATTGCTGTCAACAATCGCCTGAAAGCCTTGATAAATCTCGCTTTTAGCTGAGTCTAGATCCCCCTAAATCCCCCTTAAGAAGGGGGACTTTGAGAAGACTCCTGTCCCCCCCCGACCTAGGGGCGGTGCGACCCCTACTCCCCGTGCCCACCCTTGGCGCCGGGGGGATCGATGCCTAATCGTCAAACAGCAGACCGGTATTACGTTTGACGTTAAGTTGACACCTATGGGCTTTTGGAGTGTCCCTACTCTACTTCATAAATCTGGAATACGCTGTATATGGCCAGACCTATTCCCATGATAAAAAAATACCATATATGTACCAGACTGTCAACTAAAAAATATGAAAATTATCCAATCTTCTAGGCAAGTTCTTGTTTGCCAGAACCGCACTTGTCGCAAGCAAAATTCAGCAAAGGTACTGGCAGCTTTTCAGAAATTGTCGCCCTCAGAAGTTGAAGTTGTTGCTAGCGGTTGTTTGGGACAGTGTGGCAACGGGCCTATGGTTTTGGTGCTGCCAGAAGAGGTTTGGTACAGCGGTGTTTGCCAGGAGGAAGTTGCGACAATAACTGATCAACATTTGCGGGGAGGAAAGCCAGTGGAGAGGATGCTTTATCGCAAGTTTCACCGACTTTCTCATTAGTCGATCGCCCGCCTTTAAAATTCTTCCGCAAACAATCGGCGGAGAATTTCCGTGACTTCGGCGCAAAATCTGGCGTCGAGTTCGATCGCCAAGCGATCGACACTGGAACCGTCTAAAACTTTTTCAGCCCGCAAAGTCATGGCTAAAGTTCTGAGTTTTGCGGGCTTTCCCGCTGCCTTCGGTCGCTCGTCAACAAACCGCACTAAAGCCACATAAACTGTTTCTAGGGTTCCCCGGATCGAGCTGAGTCCGTAACCCAATTTTGAGATAATTACTGGAGAAGTGATGAGAGTATCCATCCCCAAAGTTTTAATTGCTACGTCCACATATCGAGCGCTGTCATGTCCCATTGCTCTGACAATGCTTTCTAAGCTGTTCCACTGAGATGCTTTCATGCGCGATCGCTGTTCGATGTGGAAGTGCCATCCTAACATGGAAATTAGCCTGGTCAAATCATAAGCAGATACGGTATTACTTTGTTTGGTACTGTTTAATGCCGCACTTAGCAGCACTTGTTTTTTGGTGATATCGAAGATTTTGGGGTTGTTGTGATAAGGATTTTCGCCGTAATCCCCGCGAAAAATTAGGTCATTATTGCCAGTAGCGCTCTTCAGCCATTGCTCTAATCCTATGCGAGTATCGAAGCGTTTGAACATCGCAGCTAAGGAGTTTGAACTTGCTATATTTGAGGCATAGCTAATCATGTCTTTTGCTAAATCGTAAAAGTAAAAATCGTGTCTTAGCCCGTTGCCATCTCTAACAACGCAGTTGTCAATGTCGCAGTCTGGATATTTGGTATTTACTTGACTGACGATATTAAGGAGTGCGATAATTTTAGTGGCACTCCACTGTTCAGCTTTGGTAAGTGCGTTTTTTCCCAGCCACTGCGCCTGAATTTTGCCATCTACAAAAGTACCAATGCAAACGCAGGCTTGTTTGATGTCTTCGTGGAGGAAATTTAAAGCTTGAGAGTTAATTTGAGGTAGTTCTCCCAGGCTGGGAAACGGAGTAGGTTTGAGGGGATTATTGGGGTCGGGAATAGAGCTAATTACTTTTAAGCCGTCGGGTTTCTGTTTGAGATAATCGGGATAGTTTTTAATGTGTTGTTGGTAAGGGGATTTTTCAATACCCCTGTCTAAAAAAGCTAGTTTGTTGATGTTAGCTTGGGCATCTATTTCCATTTGGAGGTAGTTTTTGAAGATGCGCGCTCGGTCTTTTGCGAGTTCGAGGGAGGTGAGGTTCATGATAATTGTTGGCAGCTTGTTACAAATAAGTAAATCACTATACTAGGATTTACGCAAACAAACCGGGCTGCGCTGCAAAATTTTGGGTTGGGAAACTAAAAATTTATGAATAAATAGGCTTTGAGACAGTAACGGCGTCCAGGACTATATATCTGAGCTCGATCCCTACGATCGAGCTTTTTTGCCGCGTACTTGAATGCGTTTGTCGGTTTTTTGTTTCTTAATCCAAGAGACAAATTTCTGGAGTTCAGGGTCATTTTTGAGCTTTTCCAGAGTATTGAGCTCTTGGGCGAGGTGTTTGTTGTCAAATAGAGAGTGAATCTGGCGGTGACAGGCTGAGCAAATGTCGATTGTCGGGCTGGGATCTTCGTTTTTGCGCTTGGTGTTTTGTTTGGGGGTGAGGTGATGGGCGGTTAATGCTTCCATTTGTCGATCGCACAATTCGCACTGCATAATTTTCTCAATGCTGTTGGATAGGAGAATTGCTACTTTTAGTTTAGCGCGATCGGCTGTGAGAGCGTGAATGAAAGGCGATCGCACTTTCCAAACAATAAAAAAACCCCCACTTGGGGGTCATACAAATCTCGTGTGGCAGAGGCCCAAAAGCCTCTGGGATCACAAAATATACAGTAACAGAAACAAAACAATCCAAATCACATCGACAAAGTGCCAGTAAATCTCAGTCGCTTCGATTCCGAAGTGGTGCTCGCTAGAATAGTGACCTTGCATGCGCGATCGCCACACCACCCCCGCCATCAGCAGCACTCCAAACGTAACGTGCAAGCCGTGAAAAGCAGTCAAAACGTAAAAGCAACTGGCATACAAATTCGTCGTCAAGCCAAACTCTAAATGAGTGTATTCGTAAACCTGACCTGCCAAGAAAACTGCGCCCATAGCAATAGTTACGAGCAACCAATTCCGCATTCCGGCGGCATCATTCTTTTTGATTGCAGTATCAGCCTTGTGAATCACAAAACTGCTAGCAATCAAAATCACCGTATTAATTCCCGGCAGCAATAACTCTCGCCCCGGCGTACCTTCAGGAGGCCACACGGGGGCCATCGCCCGATAAATCAAATACGCGGCAAACATACCGAAAAATATCATGCCTTCAGCGCACAGGAACACAATTACACCTAACATTCGGTGGTCGGGATGCTCGACGCCGTGTGCTTCTACTTCGCCCTCGTGGTGGTAATTTAGGGCTGTTTTTGTCGGATCGATCGCTGGAATTTGCATAAGAAATTGGTAATGAAGAAGTCAGTTGTCAGTTGTCAGTTGTCAGTTGTCAGTTGGCATTAGTCATCAGTCATTAGTTAACAGTCAACAGTCAACAATGCCCAATGACTAATGCCTGATGACTAATAACTATTCGCCATCTTGACTTTCATCAGCAGGAGAATCAACATCTATCTCTGATTCAGGAGCGACCAAAGTTGCAGTACCGCCAAAGAAAGTTGAAGCTTGAGCCTCCGCAATAGGAATACCTGTTTTCTGGGCGTTGCGGGTGGCATTTTCCCTCAACTTAAGTCTGAGACGTTCCCCTGTATTCTGAATTTTTTCCATGCCGTAATCGTAAGGCCCTGTTGCCAATACCGGCACTCCTTCAAAATTTTCGATCGGGGGCGGCGAAGTCGTCATCCATTCCAAACTCAAAGCTTGCCAAGGATTGTCACCTGCTTTCGGGCCGTACCTCCAGCTCCAAATCACATTAATGATAAACGGGATTGTAGACACTGCCAGCATATAAGCACCGACAGTACAAATGACATTAATTGTGGTAAATTTCGGGTCGTACATTGCCACCCGCCGAGGCATTCCTTGCATCCCCAAAGCGTGCATCGGCAGGAAAGTTACCGTAAAGCCAACATAGGTTAAAACAAAGTGAACTCTACCCCAAAATTCATTAATCATCCGCCCCGTCATTTTGGGGAACCAGTGGTAAAAAGCAGCGTAAATGCCAAACACTGAGCCACCAAACAGCACGTAGTGTAGGTGAGCGACGACAAAATAAGTGTCGTGAACGTGAATGTCGAAAGGTACGGAAGCCACCATGATCCCGGTGATGCCGCCGAGCACAAATGTGGAGATAAAACCCATCCCAAATAGCATGGCGCTGACAAGCCGGAGTTTTCCTCCCCAAATAGTTGCCAACCAGCTAAATATTTTAATCCCAGTTGGTACGGCGATGATCATAGTCGTGATCATAAAAAACATCCGCAGCCAGCCGGGAGTGCCGCTGGTAAACATATGGTGAGCCCACACGATCAAGCCCAAAAAGCTGATCGCGAGACTGGAATATGCGATCGCCAAATAACCAAAAATTGGCTTGCGGGAATGCACCGGCAAAACTTCTGAAATCACCCCGAAAAAGGGCATAATCATAATGTAAACTGCCGGGTGCGAATAAAACCAGAATAAATGCTGGTAGACGATCGGATCGCCGTTGCCTGTCGGGTTAAAAAATGCCGTCCCTGCTAACAAGTCAAACGACAGCAAAATCAAAGCTGCGGCTAAGACTGGAGTAGCAATCAAAGTCAGCGCTGAAGTCGCAATCATCGCCCAGCAAAACAAAGGCATATCATTGAGACCCATGCTCGGAACCCGCATGGTGAAGATGGTAATGGCAAAATTCACCGCCCCCAAAATCGAAGAAGTTCCCAGAATTAAAACGCTGAGAATCCAAATTTCTTCCCCCGCTTGAGCAGTAACTAAGCTCAAAGGCGGATAGGAAGTCCAACCCGCCTGTGGAGCTCCTACCAAAAAACTGCTCAACAGCAACACGCCACCTACGGGAATCATCCAAAAGGCAACGGCATTCAGCCGGGGAAATGCCATGTCTTTTGCCCCAATCATTAAGGGGATCAAAAAGTTAGCAAATCCGGCTCCGGCGGGTACGATCCACAGGAAGATCATCACCGTGGCGTGAACAGTAAATAAACTGTTGTAGAGTTCGGGGGTGACAAAATCGGAGTCGGGGGTGGCGAGTTCTGTTCGCACCAAGGTTGCCATCACGCCGCCGATTAGATAGAAAATAAATGTTGTTACCAGGTATTGAATACCGATGACTTTGTGGTCGGTATTAAAAGTGAAGTAGTCGCGCCAATGTCTATCGGCGGGCGCTGTTCCGCGAGCTTCTGTGTTGGCACTTTCTTGGAACTGTGCTTGTGTCATAGTTATTAGTCATTAGTTATTAGTCATTAGTTATTAGCTCAGGATCAAAGACCCAGTGCCAGGAACTAATGACTATTTTTAGTGATGAGTTGGGTGGAGTTGTTCGAGGGTTTCGGAATTAATTTTTATTTCCCTGACGTAGGGAGCCAAAAATTCACCGTCTGACAATTCCCCTGGATTGACTGCAACTGCTTGCTCTAAGTTTTGACTGCTAGCAACTTGCTGGCTTTGCAGCCAACCGTCGAATTCTTCGGGCGTGTGAACGACTGCTACAGCTTTCATCGCTCCGTGATAAGCGCCGCACAATTCAGCACAAACAACCCGGTATTCGCCGGTTTTAGTTGGTGTAAATCTCAGTTCGCTCGGCCGCCCGGGAATTGCATCTTGTTTGAGGCGAAATTCCGGCAGCCAAAATGCGTGCAGCACGTCTTGAGCTGAGATATTTAGCTGTACGTCGCGGTTGACTGGCATATGCAGTTCGCCAGAACTAACGCCGCTTTCTGGATAGCTAAAAATCCAGGCGTACTGCAAACCTGTGACATTTACAACTAAGTCTGCTGGTTTGTCTTCATTTTCTGGGGAAGCGCCTACGCCTAAAGCAACGAGTTTTTGAGACGGAATTTGAGGGGCGTTTTGGGGTGTATCTGAGAGTGTGGCTGCGATCGCACTTCCCCGCATTTTAGAGTGCGCTTGCATGGTGCCGTGGTCGTGATTGCCCATCGGATCGAGGCCTCCCATTGAGTTGTAAATCTCAAAACTGTAGACTCCGATTCCTAAAATAATCACCGCCGGGACGGCTGTCCAAAGAATTTCTAAGGGAAAGTTGTCATGCCAAGGCGGCCCGTCTGTATTGTCTCCTTGACGGCGGCGATATTTAATTGCAGCAACGATGAGAATTCCCTGGACCATGATAAATAGTCCAGTGGAAATGGTCATCATTGTATTGAAAAGTGCGTCTATGTCGGATGCTTCGTCAGAGGCGGCGATCGGCATTAAACCGTGATTCTGCCCGTACCAGAGACTGATCAGAGTCACTCCGATGCCGGCGAGCATGGTGAGGATGGAACTTGGAATGTTCACGCTGGTACTTCTTAATAGCGACACTTCTTCGCTTGAAAAATGAAGGAAGCGCCTCTGGGTTATCAATTTTTAATTGTAAATGGTATTTTTAGTAAAATGTCTCTCTTAAGGGTTACTTAAGGCTTATAATTTTTGACCGATCGCCTGCGCGCCTCAAAAATACGTCTTTTGTACCTTGACAAAAATGAGTAAAAATGGTATAGAAACGCTTTATTTGGCTGCTAAATTTGAGATTTTTTCTCAAACACCATCAAATGCTGCTGGGGCAACATATCTTTTGTCTCTTTCCATACTAAACCGACGGCGGCCATTTCTTTTTTTACCTGCTTCTGCGTCATTTTGTGCAAACCTTTAATGGGAATCAGCGGGTTTTCGCCCCGATACTCGATCGATACCGTGCGGCCTCCCGGTTTGAGTGCTTTCACAATTCCTTGCATCATTTCTCTGGGATATGCAAATTCGTGATAAGCATCGACCATCACAACTAAATCTACGCTGTTTTCCGGTAAATTCGGATTGTCGATACTGCCCAAAACTGGCTCAACGTTAGCGATATTTTTTTCTTGTTTATTCAATTCCAAAAAATTAATCATTTCCGGCTGCACGTCAACTGCTAAAACTTTTCCTTGTGGAACTAAGGGAGCGATGCGAAAGCTAAAATATCCCGTTCCCGCTCCAATGTCTGCTACAATATCAGTTGGTTTTAAATCGAGATTGTTGACTAATCGAGCTGATTTTTCTTCCATGCCGCGAGACGGTCTTTCCAGCCAACTAGCGCCTTGATATCCCATGACTTGGGCAATTTCTCGACCCATGTAAAATTTGCCGATGCCGTCTGGATTGTGGACAGTTCGCTGTTGATAAATTGGGTCGCCATTGGCGGTTTTACTTGCTTCTGCTGCTGCACAGGCATTGAGCGGCAACAGGCACATTATTGCTAAGATAATTGCTGCTAGCGGTTTGATTAATTGTCGGTTTTTCACGATCGTCCTAATTGTATGTTTAATTTTTCATTACCAGGCTCTGCGCGGTAATGCAGAACCAGAGGAAGAGCCTTGCGAATATCGAGAATAGTTTAAGATTTAGCTGACAGCGGATTCTAACAATTTAATTGTACCAGAGTCAGCGTCGATTTCAACTTCTTGACCGATCGGCAAAGTGAACTGCTCCCGGATGTGTCCCACCATTGAACCATACCACGCAGGAATATTCAAAGGGCGAATGTGGTCGGACAAGACTTGAGGCAAGGTTAGGGACTCTTGGGGTTTTTCAGCTTCGCACTTGGTACACTGTCCGAAAATAAAACCTGATATTTGATCGAGAATGCCCGCTAATTTAAGCTGCGTCAACATTCGATCGATGCGATAAACCTCTTCGCCAACTTCCTCAACAAACAAAATACTGTTTTCCCATGTCGGTAAATATGCAGAACCGACCATTGCTGCTATTACTGATAAATTGCCGCCGATGAGTTTTCCCCTAGCGGTTCCGCGCCCGATTGTTTCAACTTGCACGCTTTTGGAGTTTTGCATGGTCACAGAGCCTCCGTCAAACAAAACTTTTTTGACGTAATCCACTGTAAAGGGACTCCAAGTTGACGCACCTAAAGGGCCGTGAAAAGTAACTCTATTAGTTTTAGCATAAATCGCCAATAATAGCGCAGTAATATCGCTAAATCCCATAATAATTTTGGGATTGTTGCCGATAATATCGTAATCCAGGAGCGGCAATATCCGACCACAGCCCCAGCCGCCCATCCCGGTAAAAATAGCTCGCACTGAGTCATCGGCAAAGGCTGCGTTGACATCGGCGGCGCGATCGGCATCTTTGCCCGCTAAATAGCCGTAGCGGTCGTAAAAATGCTCTCCCAATTTAACTTTTAAACCCAGCTTTTCGATAACTTTAAAAAAATCCTCGATTTCTTTTTTATAGTTGAAAGCGGCAGGATTGATTAAAGCTATAGTATCGCCAACTTGCAGGCGGCGCGGCTTAACGATCGCAGTTTTGGGAGATAGGCTAGTTTGGGCGAGTGGCAAAAGCTGAGTACCAATAGCAGTCAGCCCAAAAGTTGTGAGCAGAGCACGGCGGCGGAGAGTCATAGGTGTTAGGTAATTTTTGCTATAATTGTATAGCAAAATTTCTGTCATATCAGTTTAAAATTGCGAGTTTACAATGAAAACCGACACTAAAATCTCCGCTAAAAAATCTTGGGCTAAATCTTTAGCGCGTCCGGCTGCAGAGTTTCCGCTGACTCAGCTATCGGTTAAAACTGGTAAAATTCCCGAAGGATTGCGCGGCACTCTTTACCGTAACGGGCCCGGACGTTTGCAACGCGGCGGTGTTGCTGCGGGACACTGGTTTGATGGCGACGGTGCAATTTTGGCAGTACATTTTACCGATGTCGGTGCTACGGCTGTTTATCGCTACGTGCAAACAGCGGGATATCTAGCTGAAGAAAAAGCTGATAAATTTCTCTACAGTAATTATGGCATGACAGCACCAGGTCCTGCGTGGTTACGGTGGACTAAATCTGTTAAAAATGCTGCCAATACTTCAGTTTTAGCTTTGCCCGATCGCCTTTTGGCATTGTGGGAAGGTGGCCCGCCTCACCGCCTCGATTTGCAAACCCTGGAAACTCAGGGAACGGACGATTTAGGCAGTTTAGATAGTAAATTTGTTTATTCTGCTCACTGCAAGCGCGACCCGATTACTGGCAATATTTTCAACTTTGGAGTTACCAACGGTGCGACTACAAAGTTGAATCTGTATAAAAGCGATTTTACTGGCAAAGTCGTGCAACAATCAACAGTTGCTTTAGATGGAATTTACGCGCTCCACGATTTTGTTTTTGCGGAAAAGTATTTGATATTTTTCATCCCGCCGGTGCAAGTCAATTTTTTGCCATTGTTAACGGGAATTAGCAGTTATAGCGAGTCCTTTAAGTGGAAACCGGAGTTAGGTACTCAGATATTAATTTTTGACTCTGAAACTCTATCTTTAGTTAGTCGCGGCGAAACCGAACCTTGGTTTCAGTGGCATTTTGCTAATGGTTTTGTGAAGGAAGATGGTTCGGTGGCGGTAGATTTTGTGCGCTTCGCTGACTTTCAAACTAATCAGCGACTGAAAGAAGTACCGACTGGTGAAACTAGCACCGATGCGGAGGGTACTCTGTGGAGGGTGCATCTCAATCCTCAGACGGGGAAAGTGACAGGAATAGAAGAATTGTTGGATAAACCTTGTGAGTTTCCGGTTGTACCTGCGGACGAAGTAGGACAAGACGCACGATATATTTATCTGGCAATGTATCGGCCTGACGTTGATATTGTACCGGAACGTTACGGTGCGATCGCCCGTTTCGACACGCAAAGCCGCAATCTCACAATTGCCGACTGTGGCGAAAATCGCTATCCCACAGAGCCCATCTACGTTCCAGATATTTCCTCGGAAAAAGGTTGGATAGTAACAGTTATTTATGACGGCAATTCTGATAGCAGCGAAGTCTGGATATTTGACAGCGAAGGGCTTGATCGCGCTCCTGTTTGCAAGCTAGGATTGCCCGGTGTCATACCTTTGGGCTTTCACGGCACTTGGAAATCGGCAGTCTGAGAAAATTGTAAAGAAGTGTTGCGGAAGATTTATTAAAAATTGTTGCCGCTTCTCTGTCAAGTTGTTAAGGTGTGTGTAGATAGGAAATTCTCATATCTAGGAGGTGTGGAATTGATAATCTGCATTGCTCAATTATCCTGTGCCAATTCGCACGAATCCCCGGCGATTGTAAGTCGCCGCTGCACAGGATATCGTCTGCCTCTGCGGACTAAAAAAAGAGGGGTAATAAAGCCCAGGCGGATAACCAATCCCCGGCGTATATTCCCGACTACACAGGCAAAATCCGCCTCCACGGAGTGAAGAAAGAGGGGTTCTCGAACCCCGGTAAATGACAAATTCGCGGTGAATCTCCCCGGTGAATAAATTCGCGGCTATGCAGGCAAAGTCCGCCTCCGCCGACTGAAGAAATCCCCGGCTGATAACCAATCTCCGGCCAGTTTATTCGCGGCTACACAGGCAAAGTCCGCCTCCGCGAACTGAAGAAAAGCGGTAATAAAGCCCGCTGGGCCAGGATTTCTGACTAGGTTTGCCCATCTCAGCTTTGTCTGCTGGCATGAGGTTAAAAGACCAGATAATTAACTGATTTCTGGCAAACCAAAAGTTTAGTTCAGCTCACGCGCACGTTAGCGATTCAAAAGTTTTTAGTTTTGAGTTAACCCCACAAGTAAATGATGTCTATCGAAACAAGATAGGCTTTCCAACAATTATGAATTATGAGTTGTTACCGCCAAAACATTCAACTCATAACTAATAATTCACAACTCACAACTCATAACTCCGTGCCGCAGTGAGCATCTACCAAAAGGTTTAATCTATGCAACTTCAAGGAAAAACAGCTCTTGTTACAGGAGCTTCGCGCGGAATTGGGCGATCGATCGCCCTGGAATTAGCGAGACAAGGAGTCAAACGTTTGTTGATTGTGGCGCGCAACCGCAGGCAATTAATTGAACTGGCAGAGGAAATCGATGTTTTTGGCACAGAAGTAGTGCCGTTAGCTTTGGATTTAACTCAGTCAGTAGCGGTGAATATTGCGATCGCCCAAGCTTGGCGAGATTGCGGCCCCATTCACCTGCTAGTCAACTGTGCAGGCGTCGCCCACCAAGCATCATTCTTACGTTCCCCGCTGCCATTAATCGAGGAAGAAATCGCCTTAAACTTGCTCGGAACCTACACAATTACCCGCTTGATAGCTCGGCGAATGGCGACTCAAAAAGAGGGAACAATCGTCAATGTTTCCAGCTTAATGGGCAAAATTGCCGCTCCCACAATGGCGACTTATTCTGCTACCAAATTTGCGATTTTGGGATTCACCCAAGCTTTGCGTAGCGAGTTAACTCAGTACAATGTTCGAGTCACAGCTTTGCTGCCATCTCTAACAGATACCGACATGGTGCGAGACTTAGAGCAATTCCGGTGGGTAGTGCCCACAACTCCCGAAAAAGTTGCCCTAGCACTTGTCGCGGGATTGCACAAAGATGCGCCGGAAATCTTGGTAGGATGGCAAAGTCATCTAGCAGTTTGGTGTCACCGAATTGCGCCTTGGTTGCTGGATTTTGTGTTGCGGATGGCAACTCCAGAACTTCGGGATAAATCGCGGGGCCGCAAATTGCGCGAGGCTTTGGCTAGCGGGCGATAAACTTTTTTAGGGGCGGGCTCTTCGGCCCAACCCCTACTCCCCACAAGAAAACTCATTCTTTGTGGAACGGGCATCTTGCCCGTTCCGGGCTCTTCGGCCATTGGTGTCAACTTAAGCTGTCAGCCCGCCCACCCGTTAGTCCGCCAGTCCGCCAGGGGTTGAAACCCCTGTCTAATAGCTAAAGTCCTCTGAAGAGGACTGGGAAGAAGAATTTTTGACGTTGCTGATTCACGGTAGGAATCAACTTTTCTCGGAAGTTACAAAACTCACCCTACTTGTCTTAGAGCAATTGGGAAATATGAATTCCTACCTGTATTCAGCAACGCCCAGCAACGTCGAATTTTTAAACTCATTAGTCCTCTTCAGAGGACTTTAGCTATTAGACAGGGAATTCATTCCCTGTCGGATTGTCGGACTGTCGGATTGTCGGACTGTCGGATTGTCGGACTACCGGTTTAACGTGTTTGTTGACACCAATGGGGATTGCCGTGTCCCTACAAGGGCTATGTACTTACTTACCAGCAAAAGTGCTGTATATCATTTCCACTCCCCTTGCAAGGTAAAAGCCGCCCAATAATAGGGAGATTGCCATTTTTTCTCTTGCATCATTTCCATCTGCGCCGCCCTCAAAGCTGCCGCTGGTGCTAACTTTTCTTGCAGCATGTTCTGATAAAACTTTTGCATTAACACCGCCGTACCTTCATCGTCCACACTCCACAAACTCACCGCCACCCGCTGCGCCCCCGCATACATAAAACCCCTAGTCAATCCCACCATTCCTTCGCCTTTAACATTCTGTCCCATTCCCGATTGACAAGCACTTAAAACCACTAAATTTGCCGCTAATTTCAAGTTAAAAATATCCGTGAGGCGCAAAAAGCCATTGACAAGATTGCCCTTGTCATCTACCATCGACATCACAATTCCTGACAGTTCGGGATTTTTGCTGTTGGCAAGGCCGTGGGTGGCTAAGTGAATGATTTGATAATTGGCTAAACTGCCGTCGGTAGCAGTAGTGCGACTGGCATCAAAATCAAATATTTGACGGCTAGAAGCTGAGGGGAATAAAGTTAATATTGTTTGGGCTTCTTGGCGGGTAAAGGGTAGGCGTTCGGGCGGCCATTGCCGATTAGAAGCACGAAGCGAGCGATTTAAACCGAGGTTGTTTGCTTCTAATTTTTCGTTGGTTGCTTGGGTGATTTTTCCTTTAATTCTTTCATCGTCTGGACCGAAAACAGGATCGGCTAAAATTGCTAAACTTTGGCTGGGCGGTTTTCTATCTCCGTAATTTTGCCTGAGAATGGCGAGAGTTGAGGCAGAAGGCAGGGTGATAATTTCATGTTCGGCAATTAAGGGAAAATTGGTATTTTCTCCGGCGGTAGTGGCAAGAGTTAAAGCTGGAAAAGGGGTATAGTGCAGCACGCCGTCGGGAACAATTAATAAGCGTTTTTTTCCTAATTGGGCTGCTGCGGGTTGTAAAATCACTTGACCCAAATTGGCACTCGCTTGGGCAACTTTTTGGGGAATATCTCTCTGGATTGGGCTAGTTATTGCGTCTCGTAAATTGCGGGCTGCTGTTTCAATGTCAACCTGTTTTGGTAATTCATAGCTAGTTAGCCCAGTTGATGTCACAACCCACAAATAACTGCGGTTTTCGCCGAGGGAATACTGCAATAAAATTGTGTTTTCATCGAGGATTTGTTTTTGGATTTGGGCGAGGGTTAAAGGTTGGGGTTGGGTGAGGGCGGCGTAGCGCGGGCTGGCGCTGCGAATTTGAGTTTGGTTTTGCTGGTATTCTTGCAATAATTGGAGGCGCTGTTTGTCGATTTCTGCGAATTGATCCTGGTTGGGATTGGGGCGGCTGACTGCTTCGATACGGCGCTTTTCAATGGCATCGAGTTGTTGTTGCAAGCGCAGTTCTTGTTGCAGCAATTCGGGGGCAACGCCTTCACGAATGTTGGTGTTAGCTTCTTTTAGGAGTTCGAGGAGACTGCGGGCGCGAGAACGTTCGCTGGCTTCTAAGGCTTTAGTATCATAGCCGGATTTTGGTTGAGTTTTGTGCAGTTTCATTAACAGGTCTATGTAGAATTCGTAGTAGTCCTGTACGGTGGCGAAGTATGAGGTGCGAAGTTCTGGGCTGGTAATTTTGGTGCGGAGGTTTTCGATGATTTTGATAGAGGCTTCGATGTCGTTGAGGGCTTCGGTAAGATTTCCTAAATCGCGCTTGGTATAAGCAATGTTGTAAAGTGTTTGAGCTTCCTTTCCAGCACTGCCCACTGCGCGACTTAGGGGCAGCGACTGGTTGTAATACTCCAAAGCTTTTTGTTTTTCTCCCAATTCTGCGTAGACTAAACCGATGTTGTTGAGGGTGACGGCTTCCTGCGATCGATCGCCCACTGCGCGACTCAGGGGCAGCGACTGGTTGTAATACTCCAAAGCTTTTGGTTTTTCTCCCAATTCTGAGTAGTTAGTGCCGATGTTGTTGAGGGTGAGGGCTTCCCGGCGACGATCGCCCACTGCGCGACTCAGGGGCAGCGACTGGTTATAATACTCCAAAGCTTTTGGTTTTTCTCCCAATTCTGAGTAGTTAGCGCCGATGTTGTTGAGGGTGAGGGCTTCCTGGGATCGATCGCCCACTGCGCGACTCAGGGGCAGCGACTGGCTGTAATACTCCAAAGCTTTTTGTTTTTCTCCCAAATCTGAGTAGTTAGCGCCGATGTTGTTGAGGGTGAGGGCTTGCTGCAATCGATCGCCCACTGCGCGACTTAGGGGCAGCGACTGGTTGTAATACTCCAAAGCTTTTTGTTTTTCTCCCAATTCTGAGTAGACTAAACCGATGTTGTTGAGAGTGACGGCTTCCTGGGATCGATCGCCCACTGCGCGACTCAGGGGCAGCGACTGGCTGTAATACTCCAAAGCTTTTTGTTTTT